>QIAR01000710.1 GCA_003225595.1 Acidobacteriota bacterium
GAACATCCGTACCGGAAAAGCATACGGAATGGCCGCTGAGCCTACGAACAAACTGGATAAAGTGATCCCCAAGTCTTTCGAAAATCTACTGTGTGCATACCAGCAACATCCTGAAGCCAAGAGCCTGGCGCCCGATGGTGGACCATGTGAAGCAGATACCAGAGGACTGTTACAGCGTGCCCCTATCATCGCGGGAGAACTTCGCTATATAGGAAAGGAAACAGATCGAAAATGGGAGGAAGGCGAAGACATCAGCATGTTGGAGTTCAAGACTACGGAGTACGGGTGAGCGAGAAAAGTAGTCGCGAGTGAAGAAGTGAAGAGCGACATAAGGAAAATTGGCATCAAGAAGTGTGCACGTGAGAGCAAATTTGATCGCAACTTTATTAGAAAATTACTTCGCGAATTACCTGTGAAACGCAACTCGTACAACGAATTCGTGCGATGGCTTCAGAGCTACAAATCAAAAGTTGAAACAATGAGCAGCTTATGAAACACAAATTGACCATCGAACAGCGGTTAACCGGAGCACGCAAAGCGCTTGCGAAGCTGGAACGCATGGGGCCGCGCTATCGTGGGTTTGTAGCGGGAATAAAAAAGAACATTCGCAATTTGGAAGAATATCGAATCAGGGGTTTTGAATTTATGCCGTACAAGGATCGCGAAACATATTTGCGTAAGCAGCGCGAATTTCACGCGCGGCGAAAAGCCCGCGCACAAAGTTCCAGGGTTAATGCGCAAATCTCGTTAACCCCTGCAAATTCGTACACACAGAAAACGAATTCACAAAGGGTTGAAAGTAGGCTGCCCGTCTCTGGTAAAAGAGTGCCTATTCAGCCGGTGAGCGGGGTTAATCGTGCTTCAGTTCCCGTAACCCCACTAACCCCACGGGTACAGAAGCCCCGTACCCCTGTTCTTGCGCCCGCGAGCGATCCTAACAGGGGTATCGCCTTGCGCTTCGAACCAACGGCGAAAGAGAAGTTCCAGGTGGATGATTGTGGCAACGCGTGGCGAATCGTAGGACCCGATGAATCCTAAGTGAAGCGTCTCGGTGGCAACGAAAGCGACGTTCGCGAACGTCTCCACGGATTGGCGGAGGTTTCGAGCGGAAATTACGTACTTACGAAATCGCGGAACAGTTTACCTAGGCTGCCATCGACTTCCGCAGGAGTTTCATGTAGCTGTCCATCGACTGTGTCAACTGCGCATCAACCTCGTCCGCTATAGTCATGACATCTGGTAACAGCAGGCTGAAATCCAGATGGTTCAGATTGCTCTGTAACGTCCCGAAGATGGTCACCTGTAGTATTCGCGATTCATGCACGATCATTGCGGGGGTGTAGCCTTGCAGATACCGCAGCTCGCCATGGGCTACGGCGGCAGGGGAGAAGGTGGCATCACTGTCCTTGGTAACGGCGTTGGGCAGGCTTAGGCGGCAAGCTAGGTCTTCAACCAGCTTAGGGATATGTCCAGTGCGCTCATCATCGCTAAGCAGAAGGCAGTTTAGTGCATTATTCTGTTTCGCCCGCGCCAACCAGTGTGCGACGATGCTGGTAAGGCACCGGTGCAGTATCACGCCCACTCTCTCCTTGCCCAGCTCTGTATTAGGTCTGCGATTGAGCATTCTTTCGTTGACGAGTTCGGTAAGCCGCCCAATCTCGAATGGTTTCACGATGATTTCGTCCGCCTCTAGAAGGATGGCTGCCATGGCGCTTTGCGTGTCGGGGTAGCCGCTGACCAGCAGCGTCACTGCCTCCGGTTGGGAGTGGCGCATCGCGCTGACCACCGTAAAACCGTCACCCGGATTGGGCATGTGTAGGTCAGTGATGAGTACGTCAAAGCGCTCTGTAGTGATACGTCTCACGATTCTCCATCCATACCTCGTGGAGGGCAGTCGGCCCCGCTTGCCGAGCCGCACCCTCCTAGCAGTACGAAATCGGCAATACTTCAGCGACAACGGCGAAGCCATACAGCACCGCCTTCTGAGTGATTGCTTCAGTTTTCGGTAGGAAGGCAATGGCCATTTTTAATGCCTCCTCGGGGACGTCGCCGTCGGAAAGCATGGATTGGAAGACCACCTGGTGACCTGCGCAAAATGTAATCAGCTTGTGGGCGAGACCTGTGAGCGAACCGCCGCTCGGAGACAAACTAACGACAAGACGTGCGGGACAAGGTCCTGCTGAACAGATCGTCACCAATCATGACAGCTTTGCAAAACTTACAACACTTCGGTTGGAAGGGCGCATGTTTTTTTGACCCTCATGATGTTGTCTTGTTTGATTCGTGATCTATCCGACACCCTCTCCGCTCTCCCTAGGCCCTCTCCTAAGCCCTTGGCCCTCTCTCCCCAAGGCCCACGGCGTTCGACGCGCCCGCTCGCCCGCCCGCCCGCATGTTAACTCCTTGATGTTATCTCCCGAGGTACTGGGGTGCCTTTTGCCGACGCGAGGCTGGGGAGTCTCTACTTCACGGGAAAAATGGGTCCACCCTGTAACCAACTAGTTATCCTTACCCTTTTGTACATACACATCGTCTGATCGCTCACCGCTGGGGCGTTTATCATTACTAATGCTCTTGTAACCCGAGAATCCGGGTGATTCATCGTCAAGCGGCGCTGATCGGCACGATGTTGCCGTCTCGCAGGGCTTTGATATCGCGCATCGGCGGTTGTCCGAACCGGCTGGAAGCCGCTCGATACCCAAAGTTCCATGAACAGCTGGCGGCCGGTGAACGGCAATCGGAGGAACTCTGAATGAAGGCTCTGTATTGTGGCGCGTTAGCTGTGGTTGTGGCAATCGCCGGTTTCACGCAGGATCAATCTGCAGAGAAGCAAGTAAAAGGCAATGACTCGGCACGGGAAAAGCTGATCGGAGCGTGGCATCTGGCACACATAGAAGCGCCAGAACCGGAAGGCAAGCCGAGCGATATCAATCAGCCGAAAGGCATGCTGATCTACACACGAGACGGCCACATGTCTGTGCAACTGATGTACCCCAAGTCAGCAAATAACCAATCCAACGAATACGTCCAAGATGGGTACGAAGCTTCTTTCGGGAGCTACGAAGTGGATGAAGTGAAGCATATGTTGACGCATCACGTGCAGGGATCGAATACGCGCGACCTCCTTGTCGGCAAGGACCTACCTCGCGTTTACCATTTCACCGCAGACGGGAAGCTGATCATCCAGTCGGCTCGGCCCGATGAACACTGGTCGGTGACGTGGGAGCATTACTGATCGAATTTGCATCGACGCTTGGTTATTGCGCGCTGAAAGCTGTGCAAAGGAAGGAAAGCTATGCAGAAACGCAAACTAGGAAAGAGCAATCTTGAAGTCTCGGCCATGGGGCTTGGCTGCATGAGGTTGAGTCCTGGTCACGGCACAGTGGCAGGGACAAGGCAGGAGATGATTGCGCTCATTCGGGCAGCGGTCGAACGCGGCGTCACTTTCTTCGATACCGCTGAAGTCTACGGTCCGTTCGTGAATGAAGAGCTCGTGGGCGAGGCTCTCGCTCCCATGCGTGACCAAGTGGTGATCGCGACCAAGTTCGGGTTCCAGATTGACTCCGAGAAAGATCCGCATCCGGTCGGTCTGAACAGTCGGCCGGAATACATCAAAGAGACCGTCGAGGGCTCGCTGAGAAGGCTCAAGGTCGACACCATCGATCTGCTCTATCAGCATCGCGTCGATCCGAACGTGCCCATTGAAGAAGTGGCGGGAGCGGTGAGGGACCTGATTCAGGAAGGCAAAGTGAAGCACTTCGGATTATCTGAAGCAGGGGCAGAGACCATCCGCCGGGCACACGCAATTCAGCCAGTGACGGCGCTTCAAAGTGAATACTCGCTCTGGTGGAAACGCCCCGAAGAAGAAATCATTCCCACGCTGGAAGAACTCGGCATCGGCCTTGTTCCGTTCAGTCCGCTTGGCAAGGGATTCCTCACTGGGAGGATTACCGAAAACACGCAGTTTGACCAGGAGGACAATCGCGGCAGTTTCCCCCGCTTCGCGCCTGAAGCCCGCAAGGCAAATCGCGCTCTCGTGGATCTGATTGCTGCCTTCGCCTCGAAGAAGAATGCCACATCCGCTCAGATCGCGCTCGCTTGGCTGCTGACACAAAAACCCTGGATTGTTCCGATTCCGGGCACCACCAAGCTGGAGCGGCTTGAAGAGAACATCGGAGCGGTCGCCGTCGAGCTCACCGCGGACGATCTCCGGGAACTCGACGCCGCTACTGCAAAGATCAGAGTGCAAGGCGCCCGGTACCCGGAAGAACTGGAACGGATGACGAATCGGTGACAGCAGCGAGGCGTTGTTCAGGAAACATGTGAGAAATTTACTGCAGGTGAAAACCATCGACACATAGAGGAATGCATTTATGAATCTGTCTTTTGAAAACAAAGTTGCAGTGGTCACGGGCGCTGGCTCCGGAATGGGACTGGCGACGGCGAAGGCGTTTGCGGAATCGGGCGCCGCCGTGGTGCTGGCGGACTGGAACGAGAAGTCCGTGCGCGCTGCCGCCGACGAATTCGTTTCCCAGGGTCACAAGGCTCTTGCCGTCGCCTGCGATGTCTCGGATGACGTGCAGGTCGAGGCCATGGTCGAAAAAGCAGTGGCCACGTTCGGACACCTGGATGTGGCTTTCAACAACGCAGGCGTCCAGAATGTCCTCGCCGAGACGGCTGATACGACCCGGAAAGATTACGACCGGGTCATGGGCATCAATCTTCGCGGCGTATGGAGCTGCATGAAGTACGAGTTGCTCCAGATGCGTAAACAAGGGAGCGGGGCCATCGTGAACAACTCATCGATCGGCGGCCTGATCGGCCTCCCCGGTCGCGCAATTTACCACGCATCCAAACACGGGGTCATCGGGCTGAC
>QIAR01000711.1 GCA_003225595.1 Acidobacteriota bacterium
CACTCTGACCCGGTGCTTCGGCTGCTTAACGGACCACGATCCTTGCCGCTGAGCAACTTGTCTCTAGCTCACCATTCTCAGTTCCTACGCTCCTGCCATTTCGTACTTGTTTCCATAACTTCTGCTTCGGCTTTCAGCCAGTCACCTAATTCGTGGCCGTCCACCCTGCCGTGTTAAGCTCTTTTAATTCCGCTACGATGGTTTCGTGCGGTTGCAGAAGTTTGAGCCGAAGAGGTGAAGATGAGCATCTCGAAGACTTCTCGCCGCTTCACGTTCGTCCATTCGCGGCGATTCTCAGGACAGCACAATTTGCAGGTAGCTTTTCTCGCTGAATCAAGCTGCTGTTCTTTTTAGTGGCTCCAATTTATCCTTCGTTATTCGTAAAGACATGGCGATCAGCATGGCGTCCCCAAATCGGTAAACATATCCACAGAGAAAAATCTGCTAGTATAGGTGTAATGATCTTGCGACAAGACAACGATCTTGCCACGCTCAACAAACTGCGGATTACACCTGCGTAGTCAGAGCTGTTCTTCGTCCAGTCAGGATTTCACAGACATTTAACGGTCGAGACGGAGAAGCTTGTCATCTAACAACGACTACACCGCTACAAACGAGGTGAACGGGTTGATGCTGCTTGTAATCGCTCAGGACTTACCCGATATGAGCATCTTGCGTCTTGCTGGCCGGATAGTGCACGGCGATGGCAGCACGGCTCTCCTAAACGCCGTCATGTCTCGTCAGCGCAAGCAACCAATTGTGCTTGATCTGGCTGAAGTGGATACCGTGGACGCTCACGGATTGGGACTTCTCGCATTTCTTTACAAATGGGCTCGCGATAATGGAATCGACTTTAAGATTGCGAATGCACAAGCACACGTCAGGGATGTCCTCGCACTCACAAAACTGGACTCCGTGTTGGAAGTCTGCTCATTGAACGATTTGGAAACAGTCGAGGCCGGGTTTTGGAAACGTGGAGCGGTCCGGGGCTCCGGTTCCATCCGTCCGGTAGACGGATAACTTCCTCTCGGTGTTGCCATAGGCACACAGCCTTGCTCCTGCCCACCTCCCGCCTGTTTGCTCGCATTTGCCGCACAGGCTGGCAAGCCTACGGGAATGCGAACAGCGCGAGAAAGATAATGGTAAGCGAGGCAACAACCCGCCAGGTACACGGTGTATTACCTCATTTTAAATACATAGTAAACTCCTGACTTAGTTGTCTGCGGCGTGCCCTTCGAAAACTATCTCCCTTGTCTATTTCGTTTTCATGGCTACCATATATATAGATGAAAGCCATGACCTGTCTTACCTGGTAGTACTACGATTGGTCGGGCTGTGGCTCTGATTCGGTTTTAAATCGCTGCAAATTTAAGAGGTGTTGCTTGGCATAATGTTGACCTTATGCCGCCTCCTTCAGTTTTACCTACCTATTATAAGCGTCCTTAGTGACAGCCCCCTAAAAAGCCAACCGCACATTCGTGAACACTAACTCAAAGAAAACTTTCGCCTTCATCGATGCCTCGAATCTCTTCTACGGTGGAGAGAAAAGCTTAGGTTGGAAAATAGACTATGCGAAGCTCTTGAAATATTTGAAGGAGAAATACGGGATTACTCGGGTACTCTACTTCGGGGGCGTGGAAACGCATACGTTCAAATACGATTACCTTGAGAACGAAACTGTTCCCATAGAACAATTGGAGCGGCATGTAACCCATTTCATACAGGAGCGCGGCAAACACATGAACGATGCAGCATTGCTGCTTATCAGTCGCCATCTGCAGCGTGTCCGATTCTATCTCAAGCTGCAAAAGTTTGGCTATGAGCTGTATCTCAAACCCGTAAAGCTCTATGAACAAGACGACGGCACCACCCGCAGGAAGGCGAACTGCGATGTGGAAATGGCTTTCTACCTTATGAAGGAAAAGGAGAATTTTCATCGCGTTATTGTCTTGTCGGGTGACGGCGATTTCCTGCCGGTTTTGAAGTACCTACGCAGTAATGGCAAAGAAATGATTATCCTTGCCAGAGGGCCGCGTACGGCAAGGGAGATCCGGCAATTTGCCGGAAGTAATTTCAGAGACTTTGTACGTCTTGAGAAATATGTAAACTTTGAGGAAAATAAATAGGGCGGACATGCGAAATATCCGCCCCACGTTTAGTGCCTCCATTCTAGCAAAGCTGTATAGGCTGTCAAGAACCTTTATGAGCCGGGCGATTCAGAAGACGGCGTCGGGTATTGGCGCCGGTTTTCAGGCCCGCGCCGAATGTCTGAGATGGGCCTCAGCTCGGAATC
>QIAR01000712.1 GCA_003225595.1 Acidobacteriota bacterium
TTGATAAGTTGACCTACGCGGGCAATCTCCGCAATTTGGAGCATATTTCTGCCGATCCGCGCTACAAGTTCGTGTACGGCGACATCATTGACCGCGATTTGGTTTGCAGTTTGTTTGAACGCTACCGTCCACGCGCGCTCGTGCACTTTGCTGCCGAAAGCCATGTGGACCGCTCAATTCGCGGTCCCGACGACTTTGTCCGCACAAATGTGCAGGGGACATTCAGTTTGCTCGAGGAAGCCAGAGCTTACTGGACAGGTCTGCCGGAACGCGAGCAGGCTGCCTTCCGATTCCTGCACGTCTCCACGGACGAGGTCTACGGATCTCTCGGGCCTAATGATGCGCCCTTCAGCGAAACCAACGCGTACGCGCCGAATAGCCCGTACTCCGCCTCCAAAGCTGGTTCTGATCACCTGGTGCGTGCCTATTACCACACATATCGCTTGCCGACTCTCACTACAAATTGTTCGAACAACTACGGACCGTACCAGTTTCCAGAAAAACTTATCCCTTTGATGATTTTGAACGCATGCAGTGGGAAGGTGCTGCCGCTGTACGGCGACGGAAAGAATGTGAGGGACTGGTTATTCGTGGAAGATCACTGCGAGGCAGTCCGAACAGTTTTGGCCCGTGGGAGAATCGGAGAGACTTATAACATCGGCGGGGGCAACCAGGAGCACAACCTGGAACTAGTAGAGACGATCTGCGCGATCCTGGACGAACTGCGCCCCGGGGATCCGGTGGTGCCGCATCGTGAGCTGATTACTTTCGTGAAAGATCGTCCTGGACACGACCGACGATACGCCATTGATGCGCGCAAGATCGAACGCGAACTGGGGTGGAAAACGCGGGAGAGCCTTGAGAGTGGGATTCGAAGGACGGTCCAGTGGTACATCGAGCATGAGCAGTGGGTGAATGAGGTGACCGGGGGCGGTTATCGACAGTGGATCGAAACCCACTACGCACGATAGAACCCAGCAGTGGACCATGAGTCGGCAGTCGCCAAGGACGAGTTTCATGTCGAAGGATGTCTCCAACGGGAGCGCTCGCTATAAGGGGATCATTCTGGCGGGCGGATCGGGAACCCGGCTCTATCCGATTACGCATGCCGTTTGCAAGAGTCTGCTGCCCATCTACGACAAGCCAATGATCTATTACCCTCTCTGCACGCTGATGCTCGCGGGCATACGAGACATCCTCGTCATTTCGACTCCGCACGATTGCTCGAAATTCGAGCAGTTGCTTGGCGATGGCCGGCGCTATGGCATCTGCTTGCAATATGCTGTGCAGCCGAAACCTGAGGGGATCGCGCAGGCATTCCTGATCGGCAAGGAATTTATCGGATCGAACTGCTGTGCCCTGATACTGGGCGACAACATTTTCTATGGACATGATTTAGTAAAGAGCCTGCGCGAAGCCGCGCAGAAGACCAGTGGGGCACGGATTTTCGCCTACCCAGTTCATGATCCGGAGCGCTATGGTGTGGTGGAATTCGATGCCGCAGGAAAGGCCCTCAGCGTGGAAGAAAAGCCGCGGAAGCCAAAGTCGCGTTACGCGGTAACTGGTCTTTATTTTTATGATAATCAGGTGGTCAAGATCGCCAGCTCGCTGAAGCCTTCCGCTCGCGGAGAATTGGAGATCACGGATGTTAACAAAGCGTATCTCGAGCGCGGCCAATTGGAAGTCGTGGTGATGGGGCGGGGCATGGCATGGCTGGACACTGGGACTCACGAAGCATTGATGGAGGCTTCGCTTTTCATTCAGACCATCGAAAAGCGACAAGGACTCATGGTCGCATGTCCGGAGGAAATCGCCTTCCGCTCGGGGTACATTACCGCAGAAGCGCTGGAAGACATCGGCCGGGCGATGAAGAACAATGGGTACGGCGAATATTTGTTGCAGCTCCTTCGAGAAAGGGTGTTCTAAGGTGGCGGTCGCACAGGCAGGCGGCATTGTGATGAAGAAGATGGAAACCTCGCTCGAAGGCGTGTTCATCCTGGAGCCCAGAGTTTTCGGCGATACGCGCGGATTCTTTCTGGAGAGCTATAACGAGCAGGTCATGGCGGAGTTGGGCATCCGCGAGCATTTCGTGCAGGACAATCATTCTTTCTCCCAGCGCAACGTGCTGCGAGGTTTGCATTACCAGGTGAAGCACCAGCAGGGAAAGCTTGTGCGCGTGGCAGTGGGCGAAATACTCGATGTTGCACTAGATCTCCGAGAGAACTCTGCGAGCTTTGGAAAGTGGGAGGCAGTCCGACTGTCTGGCGAAAACAAGCGCATGCTCTGGATTCCAATAGGCTTTGCTCACGGATTCCGCGTCATCTCAGAAAATGTCCACGTGCTTTATAAAACAACGGACTTTTATTATCCCGAGTTCGAACGCACCATTGCCTGGAACGATCCCGATCTGAAGATCGATTGGCAGTTGGAT
>QIAR01000184.1:0-239 GCA_003225595.1 Acidobacteriota bacterium
GGCCCTGAAACTGCCACATCCATGTTGAAATATGCCGCCGCCTTGGCCAGTTCGTCTGCATGCTGCTCGCCCCATTCGGTCGAACCGATCAGACCTTGTTCTTCGCCGTCCCAACTACCGAAAATGACCGTGCGTGTAGGCTTCCAACCAGATTTCAGCAGCTCGCCGATCCCGTGTACAGTCTCGAGCATTGCCGCGGTGCCGCTGTTGGGATCGACGGCACCGTACGCCCACGCGTC
>QIAR01000184.1:416-10302 GCA_003225595.1 Acidobacteriota bacterium
TCACGCGGCGATTCTGGCCCGCCCAGATGCTCCAAGATCGGCCACGCGTCGGCGTAAGACAGCGGCGTGGTCGGGACTTTCGGCATCTGTAGCGATCGCTCAGGCGAGACACGCTTCGATTCCGGGAGCGATGGCACGGACGCGATTCCCGGCGTTGTCGGATCGCCGGCGAACTCGAACATGTAGCCGATCGACCCGCGCTGGACTGCGGTATCCGGACGCCACGGGCCCTTGGGATACTTATCGCCGCGCCGCCAGCCGTCGTCCGCCGGATCGGAATAAATGATCACGCCCGCCGCCCGGTGCTCTTGGGCCACGAACGCTTTCACGCCGCGGAAGTTCTGCCCATAGCGCACCAGTACGATTTTTCCGCGCACGTCTACCTTCAGCTGCTCGAGTTTCTGAAAGTCCTCCGGCGAACCGTAATTTGCATAGACCACTTGAGCTTCGACATCGCCCGAAGGCGACATTGCGTTGTAAGGCATCACTACCCGCGGATCATTCTGAAGACGATCATCCTGAAGCGGATCTCCGTCCAAGTGCTCGCGCGTCGGCCCGTGCATCTTCAGGCCCTCAGGAGCGGTCACATCCACGCTGATTTCCGCGGGATAGTTAAACCACACGCGGTACTCGACAATTTCTGTATCCAGTCCCGCCTCGCGAAATTTGCGGGCCACGTAATCGGCCGTGGCTTTGTCTTCAGGCGATCCCGCGATATGGGGCGCCTGCGTCAGAGTGCGCAAGTGCTCCTCTGCCAACTTGGGATCGGGCACTGCGAGGAATCGCGATTCCAAATTCATCTCGGCGGCAGAATCCCGAAAACCGAAGATTGTCGACGGGGAATTTGCCGGCTGGGAGGGACGCTGTCCGGCAGCACCGGTTCTACTGGAGTTACAAAAAAGAAGAGCTGAAACGAGGAGCACTCCGGGAAAGGTTTTCATCGAGTTCCTATGTCGCTACTACAAATTCACAGCATTGGCGGCCCAATTCGATGGGGGCGGGCTTACATTCTGAATACGGCGCTGAAGCTTTCGATTCGTATCAGGGCACGGCTTCGGCCGGGTCGCGAAAACTATTCTCTATGGTTGCCATTCCGAGTGGGCTTTTCAGCCCGCGAGGAAGCTGCCGCTGCACGCCGAAGAGAACCTTCACATGGCGAGGAATCGGGCTCCCGTTAGGATGCTCTCCGCTCACAACCTGCGAAGCGCGTCTAGTGTCTCACCGATCGCGGGCACTTGGTGCAGTTCATAGATTTTACGGAACACAATCGTGCCCCGCCTGTTCACGATGAAAATGGCGCGCTCGCTTGCCCCTGCATATGCCTCCTGCTCGCGGAACACGCCATATTTGCGGCTGACCTCGCCGTGTGGCCAGAAATCGCTGCACAGCGGGTAATCGAAAGGTCCAATCTCACGTTCCCACGCGGAGGTATTCATGATCGAATCCACGCTGATGCCCACCACTTCCGCATGCGGCTCAGTGAATTTTTCCCGTTCCATCTGATACTGCACCATTTGATTCGCGCTGAGCGGTTCCCAATTGAGGGGATAGAAGGCCAGCACCAGGGTTTTCTTCGCGCACTGCTCGCTCAAATGGAACCTCTTCTTTACGCCTCCGATCAAGGCCGGAAGATCAAAATCAGGGGCCGCATCGCCAACCTGAGGCACAGCCAAGTGACTTCCCGGAAACACTCCTCTCACGCGAACCTCACGAGCAAAACGAAGATTTTACTCCTTCACATAGGTGGGGGAGGAAAATGGCACGGGAACCTTTTCGGAAACCTTTATCTAACACTTTGCTTCTCCCGCGTTCATCTGCGAAACTGGGCAAAACCCTGGGCACAACCCTGACCATTGGCGATTAGAAAATCATGGGCAGAATCCACGTCCTTCCGGAGCACGTTGCCAATAAGATCGCTGCTGGCGAGGTCGTGGAGCGGCCTGCGTCAGTCGTCAAAGAACTTCTCGAGAACTGCCTCGATGCCGGTTCGACGCGGATAAAAATTCAAATCGAGGCTGGCGGCAAGAAACTCATCCAGATCACCGACAATGGGTGCGGCATGATGCGGGACGACGCCCTACTGGCCTTCGAGCGCCACGCCACCTCCAAAATCAAGAATGCCGAAGACCTGCTCACTGTGGCCACGCTCGGCTTTCGTGGCGAGGCGCTGCCGTCGATTGCTTCGGTCTCGCGTCTTCATCTCGAAACCCGTGCTGCCGAAGAGCCGGCCGGAACCGTCGTCGAAATTAATGGCGGCAAGATTTTCCGCGTGGAAGAAGCCGGCCTGCCCGAAGGAACTTCGATTACCGTCCGCGACCTGTTTTTCAACACGCCCGCGCGAAAGAAGTTTCTCAAGTCAGAGTCGACCGAGCTTTCCCACATCGCGTCACTGGTCACGCACTATGCGCTGGCGCATCCCGATAAGCACTTTGAGCTTCATTCAGCCACGAACGCCATGCTGGTCGCACCGCCTGTGGCTGGCTGCAGCGAGCGTATCTATCAAGTTTTCGGCAAAGACACTTTGGACCAACTGCTCCCGGTGGCCGCCATGCAGCCGCTCGCGCATATCGGGCTGCCGCAGCCACCACCGTGGCGCCGTGAAGCCGAGGAAGATGCGGGGCCGAGAGATCCGGGCGAACTCCGCGTCCACGGCTTCGTCTCCAAGCCTGAGATCCAGAAGCTCAACCGCAACTCGATCTACGTTTTCGTCAATGGACGCCTGATCCGAGATCGCCTCATCCAGCACGCGCTCACCGATGCTTATCGCAATATTCTGCCACCGACCGTCTATCCCGTGGTGTTACTTTTTCTCGAACTGCCCACGGCCGAGGTGGACGTCAACGTTCACCCTTCAAAAACAGAAGTGCGCTTCCGCCAGCAGACGGTCATGCATGATTTCGTGCGCGACTCGGTACGCGCTGCTTTGATGAAAGCGCGTCCAGTGCCGCAGTTCACGACTGCGATCAACGCCCACCCGACGGCTGGCCCTGCACTCACGCCCGGCGCGCATCTACCCGGCCCCGATGTAGGCTGGCGCGCGCTGTACGAGCCCGCAACGGAAGGACGATTCGAGCTCCAAGCTCCGGTTCCACCGCCCATCACGCAGCGATTTCAATTCGATGCTGGCATAAGCGTGGAAGCGAACGCAGGTGTCGCTCTGGCCCGTGCTCCCGAGGTCATTCCCGGCGACGCGTGTACCGCTCCGATTCCCGATCAGCCGGAAGAAATGACGTCTGACCTAGCGCCTGCGCTGGCTTCACTGAAGCCTCTCGGGCAGATTCGCGAGTCGTTCATCCTGGCAGTGAATCATGAGGGGCTCTGGATAGTAGACCAGCACGTGGCCCATGAGCGCGTGCTCTTCGAAAGAGTGTTGCGGCAGCGCGCGGCGCAAGAGGTCGAAAGCCAGCGTCTGCTTATGCCGCTCATCCTTGAACTCACGCCCGCACAGCAGGCAGTCTTCACCGAAATTTCTGACGAACTGGCGGGGAACGGCTTCGAGGCCGAGCCGTTCGGGACGCGTAGCATCGCTATCAAGATCGCACCCGCAGGCATCGAAGCTTCCGACATTGAGCACATGCTACATGAGTTGCTTGATCAGATTTCACTCGAGGAGCAGAAACTGAATATGGCGACAGTGCGCGCCCGTATCGCTGCATCGATTGCCTGTCATGCCGCCATCAAGGTCAACATGCCACTGGAGCAAAACAAAATGGAGTGGCTGCTCGCCGAACTCGCGAAAACCGATTGCCCAATGTGCTGCCCGCATGGACGGCCTGTAGTTCTGCGATACTCTCTAAAGGACATTCAAAAAGCCTTCAAACGGATCTGAGGAGAGGAACGCTTGGCACTTGGCATTTTGCACTTAGCATTTGGCCCAGGACGCGTTCGCGTCGGTGGCGCTACAGTCATGTTCGAGGGCTAACTGCTAACTGCTAAGTGCTGGTTTTTATGACTGAGCAGGAACTACAGCACCTCCGCCGCGAGAAATGGCATCTTAGCGGGCAACCCGTCCGCACTATCGAAGATGTGCGCGCATTCATGGAGTCGGTCGGATTCTGCCTGATGTATCCGCTACGCCCGCCCGTGCTGGTGCCGACTTTCATTGGGGCCTGGATCGGGTCCGATGATCACCTGCCTGACTGGCAGCACGCCTTCGCCGATCCGCGCGCTCAAGAAGCGACCGATCTGATGATCCGTTTGCTGCGCGAGCGCGGCGCCTACGAAGCCAACCTGTTCGGCGAGAACAGTGCATTTCTGGTAGCGGCTTCGATTTTTCCGTACTTCTATGCGCTCGTTGGCGAACGCAATCCTAAGCAAGTGCCCAAGGGTGGTCCGCGTTCAGAATACTCGCAACTGGCGTGTGATACTTTCGAAGTCATCCGCCGAGACGGGCCAATATCGAAACAGAAGATGCGCGAAGTCTTGGGGGGCAGCATATCGTTTGTGGCTCTGGATCATGCGCTGGGCGAACTGTGGTCTAAGATACGGATCACGCGTGTCGACTACAATCCGAGCGAAGGCGCCTATTGGGATGTGCTCTACCGCTGGTCGCCCGATGTGGTGCGTGAAGGTATCGGTCTTTCGGTAGGCGAAGCATTATCTGCGCTACTCTCTAAATATCTCGATTGCGTGATTGCGGCCGACGAACAGGAACTCGACAGTTTCTTCTCCAATTTCGTGGCGCGCTCCCGCATAAAAGAAGCCACCAACGCTCTCCTTGCCGCACGTGAACTGAGCTTCGTGCATGTAGGCAATCGCTCGCTGATTCAAGTAACACCACCCAAGCCCGAGCCAGTGCCGTCGGGTGCCACGCGCACGCGGCAACCGATGACACGTCGTCGGGCACAGGCGCCGCGCCGTTCCTAAGTTGACGAAGACTGTGTAGCGACAGGCGTCCTCACCCGTCCACGTGAGCACAGACCGAAACCGTTTTCTCTGTTGGCCGAAGCTTCTGTTAACCTACCTCGTGCTGACTTAGTCTGAAAACGAACTTTGACTGTAGCGCCGGCATTCCGCAAGCTGAGAGGGCACCTTGCCCTCGCTTGAAAATGACCGATCAATCATCCCGCAAGCTCATCATCGCGATAGACGGCCCAGCCGGCGCAGGCAAGAGCACTATTGCCTCGCGGCTGGCACGCAAGCTGGGCTACATCAATCTTGAGAGTGGCGCCATGTACCGCGCGCTGGCGCTCAAAGCGATCGAATGGGACATTTCCTTTGAGGACGAGGCGGCGCTGCTCAAGCTGGCGCAGAACTCGCGCATCCAGCTTGAGCCCAGCATGGGTGGAAATCGTGTGCGGCTCGATGGCCACGATATTTCCTCGCGCATTCGCGAGCGAGACGTGACCGAGGCCGCTTCGCGCGTGTCCGTGCATCCTAAAGTCCGCGAGTGGATGGTGGCCCGGCAGCGCGAACTGGGCATCGGCGGCGGGGTTGTCATGGAAGGACGCGACATCGGCACCAAGGTTTTTCCCGACGCCGACCTGAAGATTTTCCTCGACGCCGATCCTGTCATACGCGAACAGCGCCGTCTCGATCAGCAGCAGATCAAGGGCCCCTCCGCGCAGGACATGGCCGCCGAACTGCGCGAACGTGACCTGCGCGACCGCACCCGCGTGATCTCGCCACTTGTACCCGCGAATGACGCGGTGATCCTCGATTCCACGAGCCTTTCGGAGGACGAGGTTTTGCGGCGGGCGGAAGCGTTGGTGAGGCAGAGGATGGAATCGAATTGATCGTTGAACGATTGATCTATGGAATCATGTGAAAGAGGAGAGTCGCTTCCCCCCTAACCGAAGTCCAAACTCCGAAGCCTTCAGTTTTCCGTCGGCTCCACTGCCTTCGACTCCCGCGAGGGCGATCCTTTCGGCGCTTTGGGTGACGCAGGTGACGGCGGTGGCGGCGCCGCAATTACTGCCGATCCCTTTCGGATATCAATCGTCCCATGCTCGTTCGTGATTTGCAGATGCGCCCCACCGTTGCCAACGGTTCCGGTCGCGGTCGCCTGGTCATGGGCGTTATCAATCTTCAGCTCGGAGAAATCGGAATGTATTTCTCCGTTTCGCGCTCGCGCGTCCGCCTGAAAACCCGCCTTGACCGGCAACGTGACTTCAATATCGCCCTTTCGATTCTTAATCTGTACATTTCCTGGCGAGTTCAGTCGTACCTCGACTGCGCCATTCTCGTCCTCCAGGCGAACATCGCCGGAAACACCATCCAGACGAATATCCTTGGCACGGGTCGTAAGACGCAACGGTCCGGCCAATGAACTGGCGCGCAGGTCGCCGGAGTCGAGGTCCAGATCGCCGTCCAGCTTGGCAAACTCCATGTCGGTTCGCGCCGACTTAAAGCTGACGGTCTTGGCGACTTTCGAAAGCTTAACGCTCTCCATGAACTCGCCGCTCAGTCGCACGGCGCCTTTCACGTCGGAGAGTGTAACGTCATTCGCCCGGCCCTCGATTGAAACGTCGCCAGAGACGTGCGACAACTTCACTGAACTGTGCTCCAGGTTCAGAGCGCTGTTGCCGTTGATGTCCTCAATCGTCACATCGCCATGCTGATTCGAAATCTCAACGTCGCCATCGCGTCCAGTGACATTTACATCGCCGCGCCGCGAGGAGATCACCAGCGCTGCCTTACGCGGGATGAAGACGTCCATGTCGGTAATCACTTTATGTCCGCTAGCGCCTTCTGTGTTGGCGTTCAGCGTAACATTGCGATCGCTGACCGTGATTTGAGGTTTGGTGCTGGCGTTGTATTTATCGGCATCCTCCTGCCTGTCGGCGCCAATTCGCTTGCGGACTACAACCTTGATCTGGTTGTCGTCAGAGATGTTCACATTGACCGCGCCGTGATCGTTCACCACGCGGAGGCTGCCGCCCGTTGGAAACGTTTGTGTCAGCTCGTCGTTGTAGTTGTACGTGTTTCCGAACAGCGTAAAGTCGCCGTCGTCGATGTTGATCTCATCGCGGATGGCCTCCCAGTTCACGCGTGTGGCTTGCGTAGCGATCAGCCCGGCCACGATCAGGACAACCAGCAGGAACACGCCTCCGGCACCGATCCCGGGCGCCCGCGTGCCTTCGCGCTGGGCTTGCTGATACTCGAGCAGCTTGATGACGCCCCAGATGATGAGCAGCAGCGGCCAAAAACGCGCGAACAAGTAACCCAGGCCGTGCCAATGCAGAACGCCCATCGTCTCCAGCAGGAACACAATTCCCAGGATGATGAGCACAACCGGGCCGGCCATCGACCGGCGTCGTCGTGGAGTTACAACCGGGCTAGACATTTCTGACCTCACTCGGCGGAGGCTGGACTTCGCCCGTTACTACACCCGTCGGTCCGCTTCCGCCCTGCATCGGAGGTGGTCCCTCTCTGTGCCCTGCAGTGGAAGCATTACTCTGCACCAGTTTGACGACCCCGATTACCAGCAGAATCACGGGCCACGTTCGGCCCAGATCGACGACATTCAAGTTCTGTAGTAGGAATAGCACTCCCAGGGTAAAGAGAATGACAGGCCCGAATATGCGCCGTGTCCGGCAGCGATCACAATCGTAGGCGGTGCTCGTTTGCCCGAGAAGGCCCCAGTGGCGGGCGAACAGCCAGGCTCCGAGAAAGATCAGGATCAAGGGCCAGTAGCGCTCGAATCCGAACTCCATCATGCCCAAGGTGTGCAGCAGAAACAGGACTCCCAGCGCAATCAGCACTACGGCACCCGTCGGCACCTTGGCAGGCTCCATCCTTTCTCCTCCGCCAAACGTCTGCCCCAGTCCAAAAGGATCGGGCACTGGCTGCCCCATCTGGATCGCTTTGGCAGAACGAACCGCGTCTATGATCTGGTAGAAGTAAAAGAAGCCCATGGCAATGCCGAAGAGAGCATCCCAAGCGCCGCCGTGCTCCAACGCATATATTAGGAATGCAAAAATAACTAAGTGCGCAAGCCCTTTCGCATACTGCCCGGTGTACACCGCTCCCACGCCGACTGGAAAGAAGCCTGCCAGAATGCCGGCCAGTGCGGGATTCGGACCGCTGCCTGGAAGGGGCGCAGGCCCTGGAGTTCCACTCAACGGAGGCCCAGGCGCTGCCGGCGGCAACACTCCTTCCAGCCGCGTGGCCAGGCAGTTCTCGCAATAGATCACTCCTCGCACGGCGCGAGTGCAGTTTGCGCACAGCGGCTTTCCGCAAGTGCGGCAATAGGCCACCGCCGAGATATCCGCGTGGTTGGCACAGTTCATACGAACCTCCTGCACGTGGTCACCGTCACGACAGTCGGATCATCTTCGGAAGAAGCCAGCACGGGTTGGTTCTCCTCCCGGCTGTAGTTGCGTTCCTGTCTCTGCTCAGGTTGTCCACTGGTATCATTCTTGTGATTCTTCTCCTTCTCCCGACGAGGCGCCGGTTCGGCGGGGGTGGTCGCTCGTTTGAATTCCCGCACCCGCGATTCAATCTCGTATACGAAGCGAATATTCTCGTAATACTTCACCACCTTGGCTGTGGTTGTGTAGTAGGTCCGTTTTAACGCGCTGGGACGCAGATCTACCTGCTTCAGGTCGCTGGGCTTCACCCCCGCCACGCTCATCGCAATCGAGAGCGAGAAGAACGCCATGCCGAAGGACATGGCAAACCGCGGCTGCCGCATCACACCGAGCACCGGGCTAAGGAAGGTGTCGGCCCACGCGGGGACTTTTTCCAGCAGCGACAGCCGGGATAGCGGAGCACTCGGCGCCGTCCGTAGACGCGCGGTATCGATGCCAGTTGTGCTCGCCAGAATACTGTGCACCAGGTTGGCGGGGGGCGTAACTTCCTCCAGCGACTTCAGCCAGCGCTGCCCGGCCTCGGCTTCGGCGAACATCGGCCCACACGTCGGACAGACTCGGCGATGGGATTGGAAGCTCTCCAGCTTTGCCCCGGTCAACATTTGGTCGAGGGCATCGCTCAACAGAATTTCGAATTCGGTGCACTGCATACCGTTCCTGGTTTCGCCTGGCATCACATCACCTGCCCATAGGTACGTTGAAGCAGGCGCGCAAGTTCCGCTCGCCCGCGGTTAATTCTCGATTTCACAGTGCCTTCCGGAACCTTCAGAACAGTGGCTATTTCCCTGTAGTCCAAGTCTTGCAGATCGCGCAAGATGACCGCTTCCCGCAGATCCGGCGAGAGTTTCTGCAATGCGCGATGCACGGTCTCACCTGTTTCCCGGCTCTGCACGCGGGAATCCGGCGGCAGCGATTTGTCCTGAATCTGCTCGACCAATGGCATCGAGTCTTCGTGCTCTGACGGTGTCGCATCCAGCGAGTCCGTTATGCGGTCTTGCTTGCTCTTGCGAAAGTGATCGACCAGCAGGTTGCGTGTGATGGTTGTGACCCAGGTCATGAACCCGCTGCGCTCCACGTCATAGCTGCTCAATGTGCGATACATCTTAATAAAAACTTCCTGCGTCAGGTCCTGGGCATCGTCGGCCGAGCCCGCGAAGCGATAACAAATGCTGTAAATTCGCCGGTGGTAGCGTTGCACAATTTCCTGCCAGGCAGCCGCATCGCCGCTGATACAGCGGCGGACAAGGAGATTGACCACCTGGGCGTCTTCCAACCCGCACTCCCCGGAACTCCTGGTCTATCAAGCCCAAAGCGGGTTTGAGAGGGCAAGTCCGCCTCGGCGTTAACACCACATCACAGATACGTTTTTGTGGCCCCAAAAGTTCGCAGTCTATAGCAAATCGTATGAAGCAAGGCATTGTAGCAGTAGTAGAAAGTTGGAGGCGAAGGAATAGCGAATATAATAGCGATAACCACCCCGAATTCTTGGGCCAGTTAGCGGATCCGAAATGAGGATCGACTAACGACTGGCCTTCTTCTCCGCTCTTCCCAGACACCCGGCGCGAAACGAGCGA
>QIAR01000185.1 GCA_003225595.1 Acidobacteriota bacterium
ACGACTACATCAAGTCGCTGCAGGTCAAGTAGAGCCTCCTGCGGGAATTTGCGCGACTATCTTCATGCCGGCTGCGGTTGCTTTCCATCTAACGGCGCGGATCGGTTCTCCTAGCGGACAACAGCCCGACGTGGTGTTTTCAGACGCGGCGCAACCAGGCAGGTCACCAGGGAGCCGGGAATCGAGAGGAATGGCGAGCGCGGGGCCTCAGCGAAGGCGGGCCCCGCCGATACAAATCCGCGTAACTGGAACGATGCAAGGAAACGAGCGAGAAGCGGACTGGGCCATATGGAAACGGCAGAGTATCTGGACAGGAAAATTGAAACGGCTAGCCCGAAAGAAGTCCAGAAGCTGCAGGAGGCAAAGCTTGCCCGCCAGCTCGATTACCTCTTTGCCTGCTCTGCGTTTTACCAAGACAAATTCCGGACGGCTCGGATCAAGCGCAAGGACTACCGTCGGCTACGCGACCTGAGTCGTTTCCCGTTCACTACGAAAGAAGAGCTCCGCGAAAGCCAGGCGTCGTGCCCTCCGTTAGGACGACATGCCGCAGCGGATTGGGTGGATGTGATTCGCGTACACAGCTCCACCGGCACTACCGGAAAGGCCAGCTTCGTCGGCCTGACCCGACGGGATGCCAAAATGTGGGCGAAACTCACGGCTCGGTCTTTCTACACGCAGGGATTGAGGAAAACGGACGTTGTAGTGCATGCTGCGGGGCTGACTATGTTCGCGGGTGGGCTTCCGGTGAAAGATGCCATTGAATCGATCGGCGCGGTGTTCGTTCCGATCGGGACAGGGGCTTCGGAGAGAGCGCTGGCGGCGACTCAATTATTGCGGGCGAATGCCATGCATTGCACTCCGTCCTACGCCAGCTACTTTGCTGATTTCGTGCGCCGGGAAGCAAAGACGGAGCCGCGGGAACTGGGACTCCAGAAGTTGTTTTGCGGAGCGGAGCCGGGAGCTGGGATCCCAGCCGTGCGAGCGAAACTGCAAGAGGAGTGGGGAGCACGCGTCACGGAAGGCTTGGGCAACGCAGACATGGCTCCTATCATTTTCAGCGAGTGTCGGCAGCAATCAGGGATGCATTTCAACGGGCCGGAATATGTCGTGGTCGAAATCATCGATCCCGAGACCGGAGAGACGCTCCCGGTGGAAAAGGGCGTTACCGGCGAGTTGGTATACACCAGCCTGGAACGGGAATGCGTCCCCCTGCTGCGCTTCCGCACACGCGACCGCGTGACGGTTCTGGACACTTTGTGTGCGTGTGGACGTACCGGTTTCAAGCTACGTTGCATTGGGCGGACCGATGACATGCTGATCGTGCTGGGCGTGAATGTGTTTCCATCCGCGGTGAAAGATGTAGTTTCGAGCTTCTATCCGAGAACCACCGGGGAAATCCAGATTGTGCTCAACCAGCCTGGGCCCAAGGTCGCACCGCCACTCAAGGTCGTGGCGGAGTACACGGGCGCATCCGGTACGGCTCAGCTTAAGAGCGAGATTGAGCACAAGATCAAGGCAGTGTTGAGCGTTTCCGCCGCAGTCGATCTGGTGGCAGGGGGCACACTGCCGCGTTTCGAAATGAAGGGCCAATTAATTCGGAAGGCGTACGAGATCACTGATACCGAGCGGCGCAACTGACGCATTGAGGAGATTGATGGAGCCGCTGGACATGATGAGGTTCCCAACCAAGCCGCAGGCCTTGGAGGTGGACGCGGAACGGTCCGCTGTCATTGTGGTGGACATGCAGAATGCATTCGCCAGCAAGGGCGGAATGTTCGACCTTTCCGGGCTGGACATTAGTGGCGCGCACGGCGTGATCGATGTGCTCAAGGGGCTGCTGGATGTTGCCCGTCAGGCAAGCATGAAAGTTGTCTACTTGCAGATGGGTTACGACGAAGCTCTGACCACGAGTGGCGGTCCGGATTCTCCCAACTCGCATAAGGAACTGGCTCTCCTATTAATGAAGAAGCGGCCGGAATTAAAGGGCAAGGTGCTTACTGAGGGGCAGTGGGACTGGAAAGTTGTGGAAGAACTGAAGCCCCAGCCCGGAGACTTGTTAGTGAACAAGACGCGCTACAGTGGATTCTGCGGTACGCCGCTGGATTCGCTGCTGCGAACACGCGGTATCAACACGTTATTTTTCACCGGCATCGCCACCAACGTATGTGTGGAGTCCACTCTTCGCGACGCTTTCTTTCTGGATTATTGGCCCATCCTGCTGCGGGACGCAACGATGCAGGCTGGTCCACCTCTGCTGCAGGAGGCCACAATACAAAACGTCGAGCTGGCTCTGGGATGGACCTTGAGTGCGTCCGAATTCGTGCAGACCGTAAACCAGCATATTCTCCGAGGCTCCCGTGTATAGCGTGGACATTGATGTTGGCGGTACGTTGACGGATGGCATCTTCAGCAATGGAAGCCGGATCGTCTGCTCCAAAGTGGATTCCACGCCCCATGATTTGACCGTCTGTCTATTCGATTGCCTCACGCAGGGTGCCACCCAACTGGGCTTTCCTAATTTGAACAGCTTTCTCGAACAGGTTGAATTGCTGCGGTGGTCTACCACGATCACGTCCAATGTGCTGGCGGAGCTGCGTGGCCCCAAAATCGGTTTGATTGTCAGCAAGGGCCATGAGCGTGACCTGTATGGCAAAGAGATGAGCAGTCCGATCCTGAACAAGGTGGTGGATGAAAATAATGTTCTCGGGATTGAAGCAGCGCACGGTGGGGAGATGATCCTGAACGCGGTTAGGTCGCTGCTGGAAAACGGCGTGCGCAGAATCTGTATCAGCTTGCAAGGAGCTTTGCAAAATCCGGAAGAAGAACAACAAATCAAACGGCTGATTGACGAGCAGTATCCCGATCACTTTCTGGGTTCGGTTCCGGTGCTTACTGGAAGCGATATCTGCCAGAACACCGACGACATGACCCGCACCTACTATGCGGTCATTAACGCATACACGCATAGCGCGTTGGCGACGACGCTGTTCAAGGCAGAAGACGAACTACGCTACAACCAGGGATACTCACGCGCATTCCTGATCAGCCACATCAATGGTGGCGTGGCGGGAGTTTCCAAGACCCGAGCGATTGACACAATGGAGTCCGGACCCATCCTGGGCGTGTACGGAACCAGTTACCTGGCGAAAATATATGGCCTGAAAAAGGTGATCGCTTTGGATGTCGGAGGAACCACCGCGAAGCTCGGCATCATCCAGAACGGTGAGCCGGTGTATTCGCAAGTTAGCGATCTGTTCGACATTCCGGTTCGGGTCAGCCTGCCATACCTGAGATCGATCGCGCTGGGCGGCGGCAGCGTAGTCACCTGCCTACATGACACGGTGCGGCTTGGTCCGGAAAGCATGGGCTCATTTCCTGGCCCAGTGTGTTACGGACTGGGCGGTGACAAGCCCACCTTGACCGACGCCTTCGTCACGTCAGGACTTATTGATCCGGAGTATTTTCTGGGCGGCAGCAAGCACCTGGACGTGGAGCAAGCACGGCAGGCGATCGAAGAAAGCGTTGCGCGGCCGCTCGGGCTCCCGGTTGAGGAGGCATGCCGCGCAATTATCGAACGCGGTTATGACGTGGTTAGTGAGATGGTTGCGTTTGCTAGCAGGAAATTGCAACAAGACTTAACCGACCACGTCCTTTTTGCCTATGGCGGTAACGGTGGCTTGTTTGCATGCGGCGTTGCCCAGAGAGCCGGGCTCCGCGATGTCTACCTCTTCGCCCTGGGGCCTGTGTTCAGCGCCTTTGGATCATCTATTTCCGACATCTCACATGTCTACGAACGCTCTTTCCATCTGATGCTTCGCAACGGTGCGGATGTCATGCCGCTGAACCGGCTCATCGAACGGATGCGCACTACCGGAATCCGTGACCTGTTGGGAGAAGGAATCAAACCGGACAACGCGGAATGCTCGATCGAGTTAGAGATCTCGCGGCCGGGGCGGCCGAATGCGCAAGTGAAGTGCCCGCAACTGCATTTTTCCAGCTTGGACGACTTGTGCCGAAAAATGGGATTGGACCTTCCAACAGACGGAGTCAGTCTGGAGTTGGTTCGCATGCGCGTAAAAAAGGTCATATCAAAGCCAGCTTTGTCGCTGAAACAGATTGGGCGGGACGATCCTGGGAGCGCCTTGATCGGGAAACGTAAGGTCACATACGGCAGCAGCGCAGGGAAAGCCAACTTGTACAAATGGGAAGCCCTGCAACCCGGAAACAAGGTGCAAGGATGCTCCATCCTGGAATCGCAGAATAGTACATACTTTGTGCCGGAAGGCTGGACGCTGCAGATCGATCAGTATGGCAATGCGCAAGTAACGCGCCAGGCAAGCTAGGGATTTGCGGCTCGGAGACGCTTTGTTGGCAAATAATCGTCGTATTCGTGTAACGGAATACCTTGATCTGGAACTCGATCAGGAGCAGTGGATGTGTAACCGCTGTGATCACGTGCTGGGACCCGCGCGCGACAATTACAAGAAGGGATGTTTGCTTTACGACCGCGATCCGCGGGAAGTCCACACACCGATCGTGGAGGGGAGTTTCAGTTTCTCACCCGATCCTCTGTGGGTACGGATTGTAGAGTTCTATTGTCCGCAGTGCGGCACGCAGATCGAAACCGAGTATCTGCCGCCAGGGCATCCGGTTACCAGGGACATCGAGATTGACCTCGACGCACTCAAGGCGAGACTGGAGAGCAGCGATCTTGTCATCAAGGACAATCGGCTCGAGGCCGGGCAATGAATTCGATTGACATCGATGTGGGCGGCACTTTTACGGACATGGTCTTGAACTACCACGGCCAGACGATTATCCGAAAAGTTCCGACTACGCCCTACGATTTATCAGTCTGCTTTACGAATGTGATCCATGAAGGGGCGCAGGCCTTGGGTATGCCGATGGAAACTCTCCTGCCCGACATCGACATGATTCGCTACTCGACCACGATCGCGCTAAACCGGTTGCTGGAGCGAAAAGGCCCGCGGCTCGGACTGATTACGACGGAGGGGCATGAAGATACCACATTGCTTGGCCGGGGGGCCCAGTGGATTGATGGCACACGGGTACAGGAGCGACGGAACTTAAGCATTCAGAAGAAGCCGGATCCAATTATTCCGCGCGACATGATCGTCGGCGTCAAGGAACGTGTTGATTCCACGGGTCGAGTCATCCGTCCCTTGGACGAGAACGATGTGCGAGAGAAAGCCCGGTATCTGGTCAGCAAAGGAGCGCGGGCCTTCGTGGTTTCCTTGCTCTGGGGTTTTCTCAACCCTATCCATGAAAAGAAGGTTAAGGAAATCATCCGTAGCGAATATCAGGAGTTTCACATCGGCTACATGCCGGTTGTACTGGCGGGGCAGGTTGTGGGCAAGTTGGGGGAATACGAAAGGAGCATGGCGGCAATCCTCGATGCCTACCTGCAGCGCTCGATGCAAATTGAGCTCTCCACATGCTGGGACAAGTTGCGGGAGCGCGGCTACAAGCGGTCGCTATCGATGATCCAGAGTTCGGGCGGAATCGCGGAGGTTTTCAAAACCGCCGCGAGCCGGACGTTCAACAGCGGTCCCGTCTCAGGCTTAATGGGCGCGCACCATATCGCCAAGGCTTTGGGAATTCACAACGTGGTCATGGCTGACATGGGCGGTACGAGCTTCGATGTCGGGCTGGTCGTGAAAGACAGCGTGCGCAGTTACGACTTCCGGCCGGTAATCGATCGCTGGATGGTCGGCATCACGATGATAAAGACTTTGTCGATCGGCGCGGGCGGCGGCTCTATTGCCGGGTTAAATAAGCTTCTGCGTAATCAATTGCAGGTTGGGCCCAGAAGTGCCGGGTCGCTCCCCGGCCCTGTGTGTTTCAACCGCGGGGGTACGGAACCCACCGTCACCGATTCCGATGTCGTACTCGGTTACATCAACCCGGAGTTTTATTTCGGCGGGAAGCTCGTTCTCAACAAACAGAAAGCTACCCAGTCCATTCGCGACAAGATTGCTAAGCCGCTTGGCTTGGGAGTGGAAGAAGCTGCGGCCATCATCCGCAAAATCGTTGACGGCAATATGTCATCCGCGATCATGAAGGAAGTTCATTTGCGCGGATACAGTCCGGAGGAGTTCATTCTATTCGCCGCCGGCGGAGCAGGTGCGACCCACGTGGAGGGCTTCCGGGCCGCCATTCCAAAGACCGTGATCTTTCCCTTTTCTCCGGTGTTCTGCGCCTACGGATCGTCCACCATGGACATCATGCACGTGTACGAGCATTCAAAAAAACTTACGCTCATGGAGCCTGTCACCCACAAGCTCACGCAGGACTATGACAAGTTCAACACTGCGGTTGATTCGCTTATTGAGAACGCAAAAAAGGACCTTGCCGGAGAAGAACTGGATTCTGCCAATGCCACCTTCGTTCTCGAGCTCGACATGCTCTACGGCGGCCAATTCCACGTGAAGCGCACTCTATCACCCCTGCGGTCCATCAAGACGGAAAGCGATGTCAAAGCGATTTGCGACGCGTTCGAAAAGGAATTCAGCGAAGCGTTCAGCCCCTTTGTGGTGAATCCAGACGGCGGCGTGTTCGTGGACAGCTTCGTCTTAAAGGCGATTGTGCCGACCAAGAAAGTGAGCCTGCCGAAGATGACGCTGGAGAAACCCAAGCCCGATGCAGCGCTGAAGGGCGCGCGAGCAGTCTATTGGACAGACAAAAAGGACTTCTGCACGACCAATATCTATGACTTCGAAAAACTTCGACCAGGCAACATCATTCAAGGTCCGGCCGTGGTGGAGAGCGATTACACCACGCTCGTTGTACCGTTTCCGTTGCGGTTTTCCATCGACGAACACGGCTTAGGCATTCTGGAATAGGAGCACACACTTGCCCATACCGACCTTAGTAGAAAAACTCGATTGGCTGAAGCCTGCGCCTCCGACCGACTTCGAGACCGAGTGCGTCAAGGGGATTCGGCCCGGCGACTACGAGATTGGAGTTCAGACCACCAATGACATTCTGGATGAGGCGATGGAAATTTTCGTCCGTTCGTCGCGGAGCTATTTCGGCGTTTCCGGCGATTCCATGGTGGCCATCTTCACGGCTGAGGGCGACCTCATCAACGCTTCCTGCGGCACGTACCTCCACGCCATCATCCAGCCGATCATCATCAAGTTTATCCTGAAATACTACAAGGAGAATCCCGGCATTCACGACGGAGACATCTTTTACACCAACGATGCCCTGTACGGAGGAATCCATAACCCCGATCAGGTTGCAATCATGCCTGTATTCCATGAGGGACAGCTGATTGCATGGGCGACAGCGGCGCTGCACACGACGGAAACCGGGGCGATAGAGCCCGGCGGTATGCCGGTCAGCGCGAAATCCCGCTTTGAAGAGGGACTCAATCTTCCGCCCATCAAAATTGGCGAGAATTTCAAACTGCGGAATGATTTCGTCGAGTTCTATTCGGTATATGGACTGCGCGCTCCCGCCATGTTTATCTCCGATTTGCGCGCACGCTGCACCACCGCCGACCGCGTTCGAGTGCGTTTGCTGGAACAAGTGGAGAAGCGGGGAGTTGAGTTCATCGTGGGGCTGATGCGGAAGATGCTGGAAGTGGCGGAGACAGGAGCTTTCCAGAAGGTAAAGGCGCTTCCCGACGGCAAGTTTCGCAGCGTGGTATTCAATGACGCCATTGGATGGACCCCCGCGCTGGTTCGTTCCTGCTTTCTGACGTTGACCAAGCATGGAGATCGCCTCACCTTCGACTTCACCGGTACTTCTCCTGAAAACCCGTCCTCGTACAACGTTCACACGCAGGCGGTTGTGGGACACATCGCCAACTTCATGTACGAGTATTTTTTCCATGATCTGCCCATCTGCAGCTCTACATTTGCCCCGATCGATTTCATTTTTCCTGACAAAATCATCCTGAACCCCGACAAGCTGGCGGCAACCAGTTGCTGTGTCTACATCGGCATGCAATGCCGATGCGCTACTCACAACTGCTTCGCCAAGATGATGTTTTCTACTGCCGAGGGGTGGGCGCAGGTCGCCTCCGCGCCAGGAAGCCAGCACACCGCGCAGATCTGCAGTGGGCATTCGCAGTGGAACCTGGCGGTCTCCGACGTCCTCTCCTTTTCCTTGAACACGCAAGGGCAGGGTGGCCGTGCGGCGAACGACGGCATGGATGCGTACGGGTTTGCCTGGTGTGCGTTTGGGCGAGCTCCGGATTGCGAGCAGGTAGAAAGTGAACTGCCGCTGACCGTCACGCTCTCGCAACACTGGAAAGATTCCTCCGGGCCAGGGCTAAACCGAGGAGGCTCAGGAGCGGTGCAGCAGTGGATGATCCACAAAGTTCCGGAGATGCTATCGCTTTGCATGGGCAACGGCAGCAAAATTCCCCTGGGACAACCGCTGTTCGGCGGCTACGCCTCGGCCCCGATACCTGGTATCAGTGTGAGAAAGGCAGACCTGCTGCAAAGAATGAAATCAGGCGACCCGACCCTGGCTTTGGATCACCGCTCCATCTTCGAGCAGCGCGACATAAAGGGCGACTGGACGTTCGAACTGATCGCGCGCAGACCGAGCATGTACAGGGAAGGGGATCTGCTGTTCGGCTTCAGCGGCGGCGGGCCCGGATATGGTGATCCCTTGGAGCGCCCTCCCAAATCCGTTCTGGAGGACATGAAAAAGAACATTATTTCGGCTTGGACTGCGGAGAACATTTACCGTGTGGCACTGGACCCGGAAGGCCGGAAACTGGATGCCTCACGCACGAATGAGATGAGGGTGGCCGAACGCAAGGCGCGACTGTCCCGGGGCAAAAGCTACGATGAATTCATGGCAGAGTGGAGCAAGAAGTCTCCCCCGCAGGAAATCCTGCAGTGGTATGGTTCCTGGCCGGATGCCAAGCCCATCGCTCCGGTCTTCAGGCCCTGAAAAGCATGGCAGAGCAGACCACTCCTCGCGGGATCATCAAGCGGTTGCTCCGAGGCGAGCCGCCGCCACGTCCATTGCTCATGCCGATCATATTCTCGCTTGGGTCAAAGCTGGAGAGTGTGGGGCTCCGCGAGTTCCAATCGAATCCCACCAAAATTGCGAATGCTATGCGGCAAATCCGGGGGACCTGGAAAGTCGATGGGCTGGCCTGTTATTTCGATTC
Source organism: Acidobacteriota bacterium (assembly GCA_003225595.1). Taxonomy (GTDB): domain Bacteria; phylum Acidobacteriota; class Terriglobia; order Terriglobales; family Acidobacteriaceae; genus Gp1-AA124. Next base: position 9,158 of record QIAR01000185.1, read on the forward strand.
CTTCCTCGAAGCAGAAGCCTTGGGCTGCAAGCGAGAGTGGCATTCCGATGAATCCTGCGAGCTAGCGTGTCCATCTTTTTTGGGAGCGGATGATCTCCGAGAGACGTGCGGTGCTCTGGACGCAATCTCACGAAAAGGACAGATACCAGTCGCCTGCGATGTGCTCCAGCGATTGAAGGTCATGCTGAAGGACGAACCCGCACTGATGGTGAGGGTCACCGGGCCCCTCACCTTGGCTTCACGGCTATCGGGCGAGCAGATGCAAGCTCGAAACACGGCATCCCTGTTGGCTCAGGACCTGGTCGAATTC
>QIAR01000186.1 GCA_003225595.1 Acidobacteriota bacterium
TCATCTCAAGCCTCCACAGTTTCGGGAACTTCTAAAGTGTTTTGCAGATATTTTTCGAACTCGGCGAGCTTCGGCAAAATGGCGGCTTCCGCTTCGTATTTTCCGGCGAGTGCGTCTGTAGTTTTCAAACCGTTACCAGTGATGCACAGCACCGTGATCTCGTCCGGCAAGATGCGGTCTTGGCGGTAAAGTTTGCGTGCAACGCCGACAGTCACACCGCCTGCGGTCTCCGTGAAAATGCCTTCGCATTCGGCCAGCAACTGGATGGACTCGACTACCTCGTGATCGCACACATCCTCGGCCCAGCCGCCGCTCCTCGTGATGGCCTTGATTGCGTAATGACCATCTGCCGGATTGCCGATCGCCAACGAGCGCGCTATCGTGGCCGGCTTCTGTGGCTCAATCTCGCTGCTATCGCACTTCACCGCGGTTGAAATCGGCGAGCATCCCGTGGCTTGCGCGCCAAAGAATTTGACTGGCTTCGGATCGACGAGACCTAACTGGACAAGTTCGTCAAAAGCTTTCTTGATCTTGGTGATCAGCGAACCGCCGGCCATCGGGACAACGATGTTATCCGGCAGGCGCCAGCCAAGCTGCTCCGCGATTTCGAAGCCGACTGTTTTCGAACCCTCAGCGTAATAGGGCCGCAGATTCACGTTCACAAACCCCCAGCGATACTCATCGGCAATTTGTGAACACAAACGATTCACCTGATCGTAGCTGCCTCTGATGGTCACCAGTCGTGCGCCGTAGACTCTCGTTGCGAGAATTTTCGCCGGCTCGAGATCAGCGGGAATGAAAATCCAGGCTTGGAATCCTTCGCGCGCGGCTTGAGCGGCCACAGCGTTGGCGAGATTGCCGGTAGAAGAGCACGCAACGGTCTCGAATCCGAAGTTGCGCGCTTGCGCCAAGGCCACCGCCACCACTCGATCCTTAAAGCTCAACGTGGGCAGGCAGACGGCGTCGTTCTTGATCCAGAGCTGCTTTGCTCCCAGGCGTTGGGCCAAACGCGGCGCACTGAACAGCGGCGTGAATCCGGTTGCTAACGAGGGATGGAAGTCCTCGGGCAAGGGTAGGAGTTCGGCATAGCGCCACATATCCGGCGGACGTTGGCTAATTCGCTCGCGTGTGAATGATGTGCGTACGGCGTCGTAGTCGTAGCTAACTTCCAGGGGGGAGAAGCAATCGTCGCAGATGGAACGGGGCTGGTTTCCCCAGGTCTTACCGCATTCGCGGCAGCGCAGTTCGTATCGGGCCATAGCTACTCTCTTCTTTCTAGCGAGTAGCTGGGGACGAGCCAGGAAAAGAGTCCCCAAAAACAGGAAACCTCTTTTCCGGATATAAGGAAAAGAGGCTGCGAGATGCTGAAATGCGGCACCCCGAATCTCATGTTCCCCGTTTCCGGGCGAGAGTTGACACCGGGCGACCGGGATTTGACTCCCGATCCGGTTGTCGTGGCTTCAATGGGCTCGTCCCTCAGCCACTCTGCATGAAATCCAAGGTCTGCTCCGAAGAGCAAACTTGTGGAGGTAATGCTGACAGAATCCGGCGGGAGATGTCAAGCGCGGTTCGGACGTTTGAATTCTTGGCGTACTCTGCGATCTCTGCGGTTGATTTCTATCGGGTTCGGACGTTTTGAATTCTTGGCGTACTCTGCGATCTCTGCGGTTGATTTCTATCGGCTTCTCTTCGTGGCGCACAGCCGATTAAACCGCCGAGCACCCCGCGTCCGCAAGGAGAAGCCAATGAATTCTCAGCGTACTCTGCGATCTTTGCGGTTGATCTTTATCGGCTGTATTGATTCTTCTTTTTCTCTTCATGCCGCTCCAGCCCTAAGTTGATCAGCCGCTCAATTAGCTCGGGATACGATACACCTGACGCCGCCCACAGCTTGGGATACATGCTGATCGCGGTGAAGCCTGGCATGGTATTGATCTCGTTGACGTAGATCTTGCGCGTCTTCGGGTCCATCAGAAAATCAACACGCGCCAGACCCGAGCAGTCCACCGCCTTGAAAGCTCGAATCGCAAGCTCCTGAACTTTTTTCGTTTCGGACTTTGAAAGTTTCGCCGGGATGACCAGCTCGGAGCCTTCGTCGAGGTACTTCGCTGTGTAATCGTAGAACTCTTTGCCCGGGACGATCTCTCCTGGCACCGAAGCCTGCGGGCGGTCGTTGCCCAACACCGAACATTCGATCTCGCGCGCCTTCTTCTTTCCGCCGACGCCTTCTTCGATGACGATCTTGCGATCGAACTTCGCCGCTTCATAAATGGCAGGGCCCAGTTCTTTTCGGTTGTGAGCCTTCGAGATTCCGACGGAAGACCCCAGATTCGCCGGCTTCACGAAAACCGGATACTTGAGATTCCTCTCCACCAGCTTCTCGGCCTTTTTCGCCTCAGCTTCCCAGTCGCCGCGCAGAATAGTCACATGCTTCACAATGGGAAGTCCGGAGGCACGGAAGAGAGACTTCATGATGTCTTTGTCCATGCCCGCGGCCGAACCCAGCACGCCCGCGCCAACGTAGGGGATGTCGGCCAGCTCGAGCAAGCCCTGAATCGTGCCGTCCTCGCCGAAGGTTCCATGCAGTACAGGGAAGATCACGTCCACGTTGATGGCGCGATCGGCCGCACGCCGGGCCAGCGGTGCCTCCGTCTGGAATGGAACCATCGACCCGCCGGCCTTCTTCGGCTCGGGTGGGACAACGACTGCCTCGCCACTCGCTAGCACGGCTGCTCCCGGAGTGGCTTCCGGGTCGCCCGCGCGGAGGTGTGCCTGTTTGGCGCGGGCATCCTCGCCCGCGGCTGTTGATTTTCCCTGCAGAAGATTTTGCGCCTCGCCCGCCGTCAGCCAGCGGCCTTCCTTGGTAATGCCGATGGGCACCACCTCATATTTATTTTTATCGATGGCGTTGAGGACGGATGCAGCGGAAAGCAGTGAGACCTCGTGCTCGCCACTGCGCCCGCCAAACAGAATACCGACGCGAAGTTTCTTCATTGATATTCAGTGTGGACGGGACCCGGCTTTGCCGTCAATCACAGAGAGATGACCGTTTGGATTCGCGTCAGAAGTCTTGTTAGAAAAAACGGAGAAGTGTTCCACGTGGAACACTTTTGCAAATCTCAAGATGAGAAACTGCTTACGATTGTTGTAGTTGCCGCGTATGCCCGAATAGCGGCACTTGCCAAAAGCGCTCAACCACAAAGGACACGAAGGTACTATACGAAGGAGACAGAGCCGCGGATTCTCTGAGTAGAAAGGCATCGACCACAGAGGGCACAGCGGGGACACAGAGGGAAGTTTGACCGGGGATGACAAATAGGAGTCGCTGACCTGTGCGAGATTGACCGGGGGATGACACCAGAAATAGGAGTCGATGACCTATGCGAGATTACAGAATCTTCTTGCCGAATGCCGACAGCGTTAGTTCCACGGCGAGATCCGCGGTGCGGTTGTGCTCGTCGATGACCGGATTCACTTCGACAATCTCAAAGCTCAGCATGCGGGCGTGGTCGGCGATGATTTCCATGGCGAGGTGTGCTTCCCGATAAGTTGCACCGCCGCGCACCGGAGTGCCAACCCCTGGCGCATCTTCGGGATCGATCCAATCCATGTCGAGTGAGATGTGATAACCCGCGGTGCCGCGGCCTGCCATGCGCAGTGCTTCTTCCATCACGGTGCGCATGCCACGCTCGTCGATGTCTCGCATCGTAAAAACCTCGACACCTGCCTTGCGAATATTTTCTTTCTCGTGAGCATCGACATCGCGGACACCGACCAGCACGCAATTATCCGGATTTACTTTGGGAGAGAAGTTGAAAATGTTCGCGAGTTCGGCGGGGCCCAGACCGGCAATAGCCGCCAACGGCATGCCGTGCACGTTCCCGCTAGGCGAAGTCTCGGGGGTGTTGATGTCGCTATGGGCGTCAATCCAGATCAGGCCGATATTCTTGTTGTCGCGACGGTAGAATTCGGCCACGCCAGCAACCGTACCAGCAGCAACCGAATGATCGCCGCCGAGCACGACCGGCACTTTGCCGGCTTCCAACGTCTTCAACACCAATTCCGCATGCTTAGTACAGGTTGCAGTGATTTCTTTTAGATACTTCGCATGCGGATCGCCTTCTTTTTTCTGCTCCGCGATAGCAACGGCTACATTGCCGGCATCTTCGACGACGTGTCCCAAAGCTTCAAGGCGCGCCTCGAGCCCGGCCACGCGCACCGCCGATGGGCCCATATCCACACCACGCCGCGATTGGCCGAGGTCAAGGGGAATGCCAATGACGCGAATTTTTTTGGAAATGATATTGGAATAGGAAATTGCTGCAGGTTTCTCTTGCTTGTTGACAGTTTCCATAATTTTCTAGCCGTGCGAGATCTTTTTTACCGCCGAGTACGCCGAGATCGCCGAGTCAGGAAATTCATTCACGATTCTTTTGAGACCATCCTTTAACATCTGAACGTGGAAGTTAATCAGCAGGCCGACTCGCTTTTTCGAAAGCCGGAGATATGACAATAACTGTGCATCGTGGATAGGCATGAGTCGCTCAACTGCTTTGATCTCCACGACAACAGCATCATCTATGACGAGATCCAACCGGTAACCGCAATCCAGCTTCACGTCTTTGTACATAACCGGCAATGGCTTCTGCTCTTCGACCTTACGGCCCAATTGTCGTAATTCGAAAGCCAGGCAAGTCTGGTATGCGGACTCCAGAAGACCCGGTCCCAAATGCCGGTGCACCTCGATTCCGGCACCGATAATGCGCCTCGTGATCAAGTCAAGGTTATTTTTTTCTTCCATCTCTGCGCTCTCGGCGTGCTCGGCGGTAAGAAATCATGGATAGAGCCGATGCAGCATTCTCGGGAAGGGAATGGTTTCCCGCACGTGCTCTAAGCCGCAGATCCATGCTACGGCGCGCTCGATCCCCATTCCGAAGCCCCCATGCGGCACACTGCCGTATTTGCGCAAGTCGAGATACCACTTGAACGCCTCTTCCGGCAGATTGTGTTCGTGAATGCGCTTGACCAGCAGATCGTACGACGCCATACGCTGCGAACCGCCAATAATCTCGCCGTAACCCTCCGGCGCCAGCACGTCCACGCAGAGCGCAAGGTCAGGTCGCTGCGGGTCAGGTTCCATGTAAAACGCCTTCACTGTGGCCGGATAGCGATGCACCATCAGCGGTTTGTCGAATTTCGATGAAAGATATGTTTCGTCAGGCGAGCCTAGATCACCGCCCCATTGAAACCTGGTTTCGAGCGAGCCTCTCTCGAAGCCTTCTTGCAGCATCTTTACTGCATCGTCGTAGCTGATTCGTGGGAACGGCGGTTCAATTTTCTCAAGCTTTGTGACGTCCCGCCCAATGATTTGCAGATCATTACGCCGGCGTTCCAAGCAGCGTTTCACGATGAACCATATCAGTTCTTCGGCCAGCTCCATGAGGTCATCGAGCGTGGCGTAGGCAACTTCCGGCTCGACCATCCAGAACTCGGTGAGATGCCGACGCGTCTTCGACTTTTCCGCGCGGAATGTGGGCCCGAAGGAATACACCTTGCCCAGCGCCATCGCCGTGGCTTCAATGTAAAGTTGCCCGGACTGGGTGAGGTATGCCTGCTCTTCGAAGTAGTCGACGGGAAAGAGCGTAGAGGTCCCTTCACAGGCAGCGGGAGTCAGGATCGGTGGGTCGGTTAAGGTGAATCCGTGGTCATCAAGAAAGTCGCGTGCTGCCTTGATGATTTCCGCTCGCACTCGCAGTATGGCCGCCTGTCTGGGCGTGCGCACCCAAAGATGACGGTGTTCCATAAGGAAATCGACACCGTGCTCTTTCAGCGAGATGGGGTACGGATCCGACTCCGGCACTCGCTGCACAACCTGTACATTCGAGACGTCGAGCTCGTAACCGCCGGGTGCGCGCCTATCGGCGCGGACCTTCCCCTCGACGATCACGCTGGATTCCTGAGTGAGGCTCTTCACCGAATCGAAAACTTCCGGTGCAACCGCGTTCTTAGCCACGACACCCTGGATGACACCAGTACCATCGCGGAAAATCGGAAACAGCAATTTCCCGCTTTCGCGCAGGTTGTAAAGCCAGCCGCGAATAGTGACGGTTTGGCCGCTGTGGGCGCCAATTTCAGAAATAGTGGCTACGGGTGCTGACATAGTCGTTGTGGACTGCATAGATCAAACCCTTCTTACCGCCGAGCACGCAGAGGTCGCAGAGAAAAAAACGGAACCTTTTAGTTCTCGTTCTTCTCTGCATCTCAGCGAACCCTGCGTCTACGCCGCTTCCAACTTTTGAAAAGTCCCCCCCATGTTGTCCACGGGGTTGATTTTCTCGTTTTCTTCGATCTCCAGCAGCAGCGGCGGGGTGTTTGGCGCCGAGCGCAGCAATTCCATGGCTTCCTTCCAATTGATCGAGCCCTGGCCTGGCCAAAGATGCGAATCGCGGTCTTTGGCATTGTCATGCACGTGGGTCGAGCGGATGTGGCTCTTCAGGATCTCGAACGCCTCAGTGACATTGCTCATAATGTGTGCGTGTCCAAAATCGAAACACACGCCCACGTCGTCGAAGCGCGAAGCATGAATGAATTCCACGAGCTTGTCGGGCGTGGAAAGTTCGTTGGGAATATTTTCGAGGAGGAGCCGAACGCCAAGCGGCTTGGCAAAGGCTCGCAGATGCTCAATGGAAGTCATCGCCGCCTCGACCTTCCGCTCATCGAACGACTCGCTGCTGGTACCCAGGTGCTGTACCAAGAATCGAAAGGGAATCTGCTCGGCGATCTCAAGAGCACGCTTGATTTCATCCATCGCCTCAATACGGGGTGCCCTGTCAGTGGACGCGACATTGACCGGCGGAGCCCCCGTGCGTCCCCACTCGTAATCCGCGTACATGGGCGAATGCACCGAATTGAGCGGCACGCCACTGGTCCGGAACCAATCTGCGATCTCGCGCACATGCTGCTTGCGGTTGGCATAGTCGAGATGCGGCCGCGCCGCGAAGATTTCAATCGCCTGTGCACCGCCGCGCACCAGGCCGTCCAGCAGGCCAGGATGTAGCCGCTCCTTCACATACACGTAGGTCGACATTGCCTTCAGCATCAGAATCCAACTGCCTTTCCGTTATTCCTTATGTCACTGGCGCCTAGGCGCTCGTTTGTCTTTGGGTCAACCGCGATGCATTCGCCGTCACTCCAGTAGCCCTGCTTTTCTGTCTTGTGTCCCATATTGTCGAGCAGCTTCAACGTATCCGGGGAAATGCCAGGTTCCACGAAAATCTTGTCCGGCAACCACTGGTGATGGAAGCGAGGAGCGTTCACCGCCTCCTGAATGTCCATTCCATAGTCCACCACGCCCACCAGAATGTTGGCGACGGTCGTGATGATGCGCGGCCCACCACGTGAACCCAAAACCAGGAACAACTTTCCGTCTTTAAGCACGATGGTTGGGGTCATCGCCGAAAGCGGACGTTTCCCCGGCCCGATGGCGTTCGCTGGCCCCTGGATCAGTCCGTAAGCATTGGGCACGCCCTGCTTGGAAGCAAAGTCGTCCATCTCATCATTCAATAGAAAACCAAGGCCCTCCGCAGTGACGCGTGACCCGAAGTTGTCGTTCAGTGTGGTCGTCACCGCTACGGCATTTCCCTGAGGATCGATGACCGAATAATGGGTCGTGTTCTCCGGTTCAGGCAGAGCCCGAGGTTGCGGGTGCAGCGTCGCATAGCGTTCCAGTTCATTGAAAATTCCGGGCCGATGCAGTTCTTTGCTAGGAGAAGCGTGGTCAGGATCAATTGATGAACGCCAGGCCGCGCCATATTTTTTGTCAATAAGCTGGGCCACTGGAATTTTGGCGAAGTCGGGATCACCCAGGAACTCCGCGCGATCAAGGAAGGCGCGCCGGAAGGCCTCGGCGGTCAAATGGATCGCTTCTGCCGAACGATTGCCGAATTTCGCCAGGTCGTAGCCCTCGAGGATATTGAGCATCTCGATCAGCGCAATTCCGCCTGAGGAGGGCGGGGGAGCGCTGATGATCTCATACCCACGATAGGTACCGCGAACCGGTTCGCGTTCTTTAACTTCGTAACGGGCGAGGTCGTCGGCTGTGATCAGGCCGCCACCCTTTTGGATTGCCGCCGCGATCTCGCGCGCCATTTCACCGTGGTAGAAGTCATCTGGATTTTTGGCGATTCTTTCCAGCGTGCGCGCCAGTTCTGGCTGGCGGAAGATTTCTCCAGATCGGTAGTAATTACCGTCGCGTTGGAAAATACGGCGTGATTCAGGAAACTTGGTCAGGTTCGGATCGTGCAGTTCGTCGGCATCTTCCCAGGCCAGCGGAAAGCCATCATGAGCTAACTTGATGGCAGGAGCCATCACACGCTCGAACGGCAATTTCCCATACTTCTTCTGGCCGTAAACCATGCCGGCCACCGAGCCGGGTACTCCAATAGCTTTGTATCCAACCAGGCTGGCGTTCTCAATTACATTGCCTTGCGCATCGAGATACATATGGGCCGTGGCTGCAGCCGGGGCCTTTTCGCGGTAATCGATAAAGTGAGTGCTGCCGCCGGCCGTGCGGATCAGCATGAAGCCGCCGCCACCAAGATTGCCCGCCTGGGGATGCACCACCGCCAGCGCGAAGCCAGTGGCGACTGCGGCGTCGATGGCGTTTCCGCCGGCCTGCATGATCTCGAGCCCAGCCCGAGACGCCAACTCATGAACGCTCGCCACCATGGCGCGTGGCGCGTGCACTGGATCGGTGGGCGCAGCCTGGGCTACACACGCCAGCAGGGCTATAACCAGCGGCCGAATGAAAACCTTCCTGCGGGATTCCATGGTATTGGGGCTGTGGAAAGACGGGCACCCTCGCAACGGGGTCGCCTTCACGCGTCGTTTGGCGTGATGGGCTGTTCGACCGTCCAGGCGCCGAGCATAGCTTGGCTCCGCAATCAGGCTCCGACGACGAGTCTCAAGCGGACTTCTGAGGCTAGCCCAGCGGGTCAGGAGCAGTCAAATGGACTGGGGGCACTTGCTGGCTTGGTTTGCGTAGTTAATGCTTTCGCCTTCTGCTGAATTCAGTCTTCCGCTGGCTGGATTTCCTGCTCGAAACCTGGGAAGATCGTTTTGCCTTGGCTGTTTTCGCCGCGACCATCTCGTAAGAGTTCTTGATCAGCTCCATCAATTCGCCATCGGGTAGAGTGTCGAGTTGCTCCAGCGCTACCCAGTGATACCTCCCCACGTACGGCGCCGGACGGATGCCCACTATTTCGATCAACTCTGCGAATTTTTCCGGCGTGCTCTTGAATGCGAGGCGGGTCTG
>QIAR01000187.1 GCA_003225595.1 Acidobacteriota bacterium
GAAAGGCAATAGCGGCGGATGGATTCAACGTCCAAATTGGGCTGTTCCCCTACGAACGACCCGCGACCTTTACACCTGCTCCCTGGCCTCGCCCAGTGTAACGTTCAGGTCCATCTTCTGCTTGCCGCGATAGATGGTGACGCGCACGGTGTCGCCAGCCCGATGGTTGTTCATTACCTGAGCCAAATCCTGCTGGTCGGAGATTTTTTCGTTATTAATCGCGACAATCAGGTCTCCGCCGAGCATGATCGGGATATTCGCGAGGTACGCGCGCTCAGTTCCAGCGCGCAGGCCGGCACGTTCCGCAGCGCTACCGGGAATCACCTGAACAACCAGCAGTCCGTGATCAGCGGCCAGGCCCATTTGTTCGGCGAGCTCGGG
>QIAR01000713.1 GCA_003225595.1 Acidobacteriota bacterium
GCTTGATGCCGTGATCGGACACGATGAAGAGATAAGTATTCTCATCCACATGCTTCAGGATGCTGCCCAGAACCTTGTCGAAACCGATGTACTGGTTGGGGAATGCATCCGTGCGCACCGCATTGATCTTCGGGTTGTAACCCGCATTGTAGGGTGCGATGGGATAGAGCCAGTGGCCGGTGCGATCCTCGCAGGACTGCACGAACCAGGTGAAATCCGTGGGATGGCTGGTCATCAGGTAATCGAACAACTTGGTCTGCTGTTCGCGGATGACGTCCACTTTCTTAAGCCAGGAATCGATCACTTCCGTCTCGTGGCCTCTTAACTGTTCCGCCGATGGCATGCGCTCGCAATCGATGTAGAAGTCTCCGACATTCTTGACTAACTCGGTTTTCATGGCCGCGGGGTAGACCGGCTCTCCGCCCTGAACTTCAGTGAGCTTCGGAGCGCAAAGCACGCCATCCTCGCAGTTCTTGCCGCGGGTCAGCATGCCACTGACCATGTAGCCGTTGACCGGCATCACTGGGAACGTGGCCGGGACGTTTGCCATTCCAACGGTGACTCCGCTCTTGGACAGCACCGACCAGATCGGCTCTTCCTTCAGCATATTCGTATTAGCCGTAATGCCGCCCACCAAGAATCCGGTCACGCCATGTTCTTCCGGCTTAGTGCCGGTGAAGATGGTTGAATACACGCGGGGGCAGTTGGGAGCGGAAACGGTGCGCAGCTTGCCATAGGCGCCGTTCTTGATGACCCTCGCCAAGTTCGGCAGTTCGCCCTTGACCAGCAGCGGACGAATAATGTCCCATTCCATGCCGTTTACGCCGACCACCACGACACGGGGCTTTGGCTTGGAGGCACTCTGCGACTGCCCGAACACCGGTAGGGCCAGCAGGCAGACCGCCAGCAAAATCAGGGGAAACCTTCTGGAAACCATGGGATTACCTCACGTACACGGGTTGTGTAATTATACCGTGAAAACCCGGCCATCACGATAATGTTGAGGCGCATCCTAAGAGCAGTGCTCCTCGCCGGGCTTGCCTGGCTAAGATGGCCGGTGCTAAACAGGGCCACGGGTCAGTTTTCGTCAAAGAGCTTTGGAGGAAAAACCAGTGAAAACACGCACCAGGATTTTGGCAATTGTGCTACTTGCCTGCTCAGGCATAGTGTTGGCGGGCTGCCCAACCCGCACGACCATCGCTAGCATTAACCGTGATCCGGGCCGGTACGCTGGAAAAGAAGTTACCATCGCCGGTCGGGTCAGCAGTTCTTTTGGGGCTCTCGGCAGCGGCGTCTTTCAGATTGACGACGGCACCGGTACGATGTGGGTTTTCAGCCAGAACTACGGAGTTCCCGGCAATGGCGCGAGAGTGGCCACGACTGGGCGCGTTGAACAAGGCTTCAGTTTTGGCGGTCGAAGCTTTGCCACGATTCTGCGCGAAACAGAGCGGCGCCACTAAATTTTCGGCAAGTACGTTTATTCGGAGTCGACACTCTCATGTGAGGATGAGTCCCGGAACCACTGGGCTGCCCTAGGTGATTTGTTTTTTTCCTCCTCTTACTTCTTCGCCGGAGCGGCTTCAGCGAGTGTGTATTCACCGGTGCAAGAGTAGTCCAGGCCGCCATCGGCTGTGCCGGTGAATTTGCAGGTGCCCGATCCCTTGATGCCTTTCATCTTGCCGGTGCCGCCCGTCATCTGCCACTTATCCTCACCTGTCTGCAATGCGCCACTTTTCATGGTCGCAGTAGCTTGATAGGTGTAGAAAATCTTGTCGCCGCTGTCAAACGTTTCCGCGTAGACGCCCCAGGCCTTACTGTGGTTTCCCCCAACGTCTCTGTGCTCGGAAAACGCACCCTCTTTGCTCGCCGCGCCACCGACTTCTCCCTTCGTGGCGCATTTTCCTTGCGCGAGCATGAAGTCATGGCCCGGCTGGTCACCGGCAGGGACGCTTTGCTCGACGTCGGGCTTGCCGCA
>QIAR01000714.1 GCA_003225595.1 Acidobacteriota bacterium
GGCTGAGCATTATAGACATCAAGACAGGACACCAGCCCATTTCGAACGAAGACGAAAATGTCTGGATCGTATACAACGGCGAAATCTACAACCACCAGGAGCTACGTGTTGACCTTGAGAGGCGCGGCCATCGTTATCGTACGAAGAGCGACACTGAAACCATCGTCCACCTGTATGAAGAGTACGGGCGCGATTGCGTGAAGCACCTCCGCGGTATGTTCGCTTTTGCCATTTGGGACCGGCGCAAGCGCAGTCTTTTTGTCACGCGCGATCGCCTTGGTATCAAACCCCTATACTATCGCTGGGATGGAAGAACGTTTCTTTTCGGGTCAGAAATCAAGACGATTCTGGCTTACCCCGGTGTAAAGGCGGAATTCAACCAGAGGACCCTAGCGGAGTACTTGGGCTTCGGCTACATCGCTGGCCCGGAGACGATGTTTGCCGGCATAAGAAAGCTGCTGTCCGGCCACACCCTGCAGCTGGGGGAAAACACGGAGCCAGAAATCAACTCCTATTGGGATCTCTCAGTTCCCCAGGATGTGGACGGTCGTCCCCGGAGCTACTATGTCAAGACGTATCGCGAAATGTTGGAAGAATGTGTCTCCAGCCATCTGATGAGCGATGTGCCGCTTGGCGTCTTTCTGAGCGGCGGATTGGATTCGAGTGCGGTTGCTGCGCTAACCACCAAGATCCGTCGCGAACCAATCGAAACTTTTTCCGTGGGTTACGGTGAAGAGGAGTACAGCGAGCTGCCCTATGCACGGAAGGTGGCGGACCATTTGGGATCGAGGCATCACGAGGTTCGGCTCAGTCGCGAGGAATTTTTTGAGACGCTGCCCAAGCTGATCTGGCATGAGGACGAGCCCATCGTCTGGCCCTCCAGCGTATCTCTCTACTTCGTGGCACGGCTGGCGCACCAGCATGTCACTGTCGTGTTAACCGGTGAGGGCAGCGACGAAACCCTGGCCGGCTATACGCGGTATGCATGGACGCTGTTGAATTCACGCATGGATCATGCCTATCGGACAGTCTTTCCGAGTGGGCTGCGGAGACTCGTGCGCCGGGGTATCCATGCCGGCCCGCTGGGAGCGACGCTGCGTCGCAAGCTGGAACACACTTTCCTGGGACGAGACGGCGCTTCGTGGCCATGCTTCTACTTTGATAACTTCTATTCCGCCTTTTCCGCGTGGGAGCAGGACGAGTTACTGAGTGACTCGGCGAAGAGCGTTGCCGGCGATGCCTATGCCGGCTCTATGAAATATTGGGAAGAGTCCTCTGGAAATCTACTGCACCGGCTGCTGTATACAGATATCAAGACGTATCTTGTGGAACTTCTGATGAAGCAGGATCAGATGAGCATGGCAGCCTCGATCGAGAGCCGTGTGCCTTTCCTCGATCATGTCCTGCTCGAGTTCTCGGCCAGAATTCCCGCAGAATTTTCTGTCAAGGGGCAGGCGGGGAAGCACATTTTGAAGTCGGCGCTCGAAGACCTCTTGCCCAAATCGATAATTTACCGGACAAAGCTGGGATTCCCGACCCCGTGGGCATACTGGCTGTCCGGGCCGCAACTAGATGATCTGGAGCGCCTGCTGCTGGATCCGCGCGCGGTCGAACGCGGCCTGTTCAAGCCTGGGGTCGTGAAGAGTATGTTTGCAGAGCATCGCACGGGTCAGCATGACCACGGCAACCGCATCTGGCGTCTGCTCAATCTCGAGCTGTGGCAGCGCGTTTTCATCGACGGTGAAGTGCCAACCCAAGAGTCCGAGTTCCAGCACACGTTGATCTCGCCTGTGGGCCCTTCTGTTTTTCCAGGGGCTTCGGTCTGACCGGAACACCATTGAACCCTCACGCCAGACCAACAGCGCCAGCGCGCAATCCGAAAGACGAATGCTGAGAGGAATCAAGCGTACAGCTCTGCACATGCTGAAAGGCGCAGGAGTATTTCGCCTGGTTCGAGATAGCGAATGGCGTCGCAAGCAGCTGCTGATCCTCTGCTACCACGGTGTCTCACTGGAGGACGAGCATCTATGGCGGCCAGCTCTGTACATGGAACCCCGTGTCCTGGAGCAGCGGCTGAAGGTGTTGAAGGATGAAGGCTACGTGGTTCTGCCTTTGGGAGAGGCGCTTCATTGCCTCGAAAATGATGACCTCCCGCAAGCAAGCGTGGCGATCACATTCGATGATGGAACCCATGATTTCTACATCCAGGCCTATCCGCTCCTGAAAAGCTACGGCTTTCCGGTTACGGTGTATCAGACCACCTATTACAGCGATTATCCCAAGCCAGTTTTTAGTCTGATTTGTTCTTACATGCTATGGAAGCGGCGCGGGAACGTACTGGACACCGGGCAGGAACTTGGACTGATTACGCTGGATCTGAGGACCGCCGCAAGCCGTTTTCTGGTGGAGCGGCAATTGGTTCAGAATGCTCGGAGAGACAAGCTCAACGGAAAGCAGACAAATGAAATTGCGTCCAGGTTGGCGAAGCTGCTGGATATTGATTACGACGAACTGGTTGCGAAACGTATTTTGCAGATCATGAATTCGCAGGAAGTAGCACATTTGGCCGCGGAAGGTGTGAACTTCGAGCTCCACACTCATCGCCACCGTACACCTAATGACGAGGCGCTGTTTCGCAAGGAAATTGAAGACAATCGCAAACGTATCCAGCAGATGACAGGATCCTTGGCCGTGCACTTCTGCTATCCGAGTGGCGTTTATGAGGAG
>QIAR01000715.1 GCA_003225595.1 Acidobacteriota bacterium
AGAGGACTAGGACGTGATCGAAAGGCAAAGCCTGGGTCTGACGATTGGATCAACCTGCAGCATTATTGAAATACCCGAGCAGAACGGCCGACCAGCCATTAGTTGAGTTGAGTTGAATTTATGCAGTCGCTTAGGAGCGGCGCGCACTCGCGGGCACGCTGTTCACCAATGTGACCAGCTCATCGCGCAGAAGTGGCCCGCATGCCAGCAGACCGGGCAACAGTGGAGATTTATTGTTGCAGCGCACCTGGAAACCGTTCAGCGTGCGAACGAATCCGCCGGCGCTCTGGACCAACGCCGCACCCGCCGCGATGTCCCATTCATTCTTTGGAGTC
>QIAR01000716.1 GCA_003225595.1 Acidobacteriota bacterium
GGGCCTTGTTCAGCGGTCCTGAGAGCACGAGCCGTGCCATCAACTCGCAACCTGCATTTTGTGCTGGGTAAGCGGCTGACCGGTTGAGGTACTGGAAGTTTTTGGGAGAGTACCGAGAAATTCCGCGCTACAGCAAATGCTGTATTACCTCGGGCGAGCTGAAGGGAACTCACCTGATGAGAGAAGGGGAAGGACCGATACAGGCTTCAAGTATCTATCCGCTGCGAATGCGAGAAACGGGCCTCACATGGCGAGGGTCTCGCCCGGCAACCCAATGAACGAGTAGCCTAGTTGGGTGCTGGCAGTGTCGGACGCGGGTGTCACCTTGCGTAGTCGTGCAGCGACCTACCCTAGCAATGAGCAGTTCTGCGTGGGGCTGTTCAACAAGCGTCATGTCCTCTGGTACGCGACGTGCACAGTACCTGAACAGGCGACTTAGCCGAAGTGGGAGGCAAGATTATGACGTACGTAATGACCAAACCTTGCCCAATCTGCGCACAGCAACTAACCAAGCACAAGCCTACCGATACAGTGCGGTGCGCGTGTGGTAAACATGTTTGGCAGGGATAACACGCCGGGTTCCGGCCGATATACCTCTACCTTCCCGACCTTTGCCCGTTTCCCTAAATTCATGTGGAATACCGCATGGCGTCCCGATTTTCCCTTTCACTGAAGCGATGCGTTTAACCTCAAACAGATCGCAGAATGGACCTCGACCGTGATGGTGCGTGCCGAATTTCCGGCAGCCGGAGTTCGCGTTAGACGGTTAAAAATGCCCGATTTTTTTACAATTTCCCCCGCATCCCCAAGTCCTCTTTCTGGACGGATCAAATTCACAACGGGGCTGTTTTCGTTTGGGGGTTCGATGGAGCGTGAATCTGCTGGCGAGCCTGCTCAGATTGCGACGGAAAGCGCCGATCTTGCTGCCGATCTCAGGCGCGGTCTGTCGCATGTTCGCAAACATGCCAGCAAAAGCAAACAAAAACAGGCAGCTTGATCCAAACTGAACAGATTCGATCGAGCTTTACCCGATGCAAGTGTCCGCCGGGGCCTTGCGCCAAAGAATCTTGAGGGGGGAACGCGGTTGGCCGCCATTCGAGCCGATTAGGACAGCTTCTTCTTGGCAAACGGAACCGCGTATGCGGCTGGAGGATTGTGCGAACTTGCTGTGGAGGCCTTGCGGTAGTATTCCAACGCCCTCTCCTTGTCCCCTAACTTTTCGTAGGTCTGGCCAATCATGCACTGGATGAACGGATCGTTCTGGTTCGCCTGGGTTAGCTCTTCAAGTGCGGTTTTGTAATCTCGTACATAGAATGCGACGTAGCCTTTCAGGGTAAGGGAAGAACCGTGCTTGCTCGGGAATGGTGCCTTTGTCGAGGATCGCCTTAGCCGCAGCAACGTGCTTTTGCGCTTCCGTTTGGTCGCCTCGCCGGGCGGCAACGGCCGTTTGCCGTCCTACAAAAAGGAAGCCCGGCGAAAAACAGTCCAGCAAAGTTGATATTGTGCTCATGTTGAAGTTCGTCATCCAAAATACACGGCCACGTCGTGGGCACGGCGTCACCTCGATGTTCCGCCGCTTAGGAGCACTGGGGCTTTTCTTCCTCGCGATTGTCGATAGATCTCCCCTGCCAACATTTGGCGGCCCCGACATCCTGACGGCAATTCTCGCTGCCAGCCACCGCAATCCGTAGTATGAGTATACGGCAGTTGCAAAAGCAGGGTCGGGTTGGGGGACGGCATACGCGCAACTAGCTCCCCCGATTTGGCACCTGCGCTTCACGGACACATTCGTTCGCGAGGGCGCTAATTGGCTTTGTGTGGCGGGGAGAGACAACTCCGATTAAAGGCGAGAAACACTGAGACGTGTCGCCGACCCGTTGCTCGTTAAGTGCAGCACCGAATATCAAGCCTGTTCCGAGGATTCCGGCGTAGCACTTCATAGCGAATGCATCGGGAAACATGTCCGTTTTTGGTGCGCTCCGCGAGTGCTGGAAGGTGCCGTAATCCTAGTTACGGCTCGGTGATAGCCTACAGGATTTGCTGTAGCGCAGATTTGCTCGCCCCACCTCCCGA
>QIAR01000717.1 GCA_003225595.1 Acidobacteriota bacterium
TTGGCCTGATCAGCTATAAGCTGCTCCGTGACTTTGGCTTGATCGGTTATAAGCTGCTTCGTGGCTTTGGCTTGATCGGAGAACCGTTTATCCATTTCTTCTCTTTGTTCCGTAAAAAGCTTCTCCATGTCTTTCTTTGTCACTGACTGGAGAGAGCCCTCGGACTGGTGTCTTGCTGAGGTTGGTTTGGGCATGGGAAACAGGTTAGATGGCTAGGTACTCTCAGTATAGGGCTGCGGCGGGAACTGTCAAAGAGGGCTGGGGAGGGCTGGGGATTAACCGAAGCATATCATCATGCAGAACGCCATGATTTGTTGACATGATCTGTGGACGTGACCTGCGACCACGGACAAGTGTTCAGAGCCCTCGATGCAAACCGAAAGGCCAGCTCAATCGCCTCAGTCTGCAGTTCTCAGCGGTGCGCAACCTCTTTAGACAACGCTGCACCGTCCGAGTTTTGCCTGAGTGAGCTTGCTATGCACAGGTATGCCCCTTGGCGAGTTCGTTTCTCGCATGGATCCGGTGCATGCTCTAAACTGAACGTGCCTTGAGCTGTCATTCCGGCAAATGTTCTACGAGTAATATGCTCAATGCTGGGCTGGGGTGCTTATGGAATCGTCTTCGATTCACATCCGCGAGACCAATGCAGACACCGAATCGGTCATGAGGCTGGTCGAGATCTCTGCCGGTTACTGGTTGCCGCGAGCTTTGCACGTTGTGGCTGATCTTGGAGTCGCAGAGGCACTCGATGAGGAGCCACGGTCGGCTGTATATCTTGCCAAAGAAGTCGGCGCTGATGCCGATGCTTTGGACCGTGTACTGCGACTGCTCGCTTCTCATGGCGTGTTCCATCGCCGTGGCGGCAAGTACGTGCACAACGCGCTCTCTCGTGCGTTGCGCAGCGACCATCCGCATTCAATGCGCGCGTACGTACGGCTGGTGGGGCTTCCTGTTTTCTGGAGAAGCTGGGGAGCGCTTGAGCAGGTAGTGCGCAACGGCAAGCCCGCGGTGAGCGACATTTTCGCATATTTCAAAGAGCATCCCCAGGAAACGGAGATCTTTGACGCGGGCATGAAGTCGAAGGCGCAGAGCGCCATTTCGCCAGTCATTGCAGCATACGATTTTTCTGCCTTTGGCACGATTGGCGACATCGGCGGCGGCCTCGGACATTTGCTCAAGGCGATACTCAAGTCGTCACCGAAATCGCGTGGTGTTCTCTTTGACCAGCCACATGTCGTCGAGCGTGTGGAGGCTGACGAGGCAATCGGCAATCGATTGACGTCGCAAGGCGGCGACTTCTTTCGTGGGCCGCTGCCACGCTGCGACGCCTACATAGTTATGGAGGTGCTCCACGATTGGACCGATGGGCAATCGCAGCAGATCCTCCAGCAAATTCGTAACGCCGCGCCAGATGCGGCCAGGCTGTTAGTGGTCGAGACGGTGTTGCCTGATGAAAGCGCGTGGGCAGCGGGCAAGGGCGAGCACTTTGGCAACCACCTTGACATCAACATGCTAGTCCTCACAGGCGGGCGCGAGCGGACATCAGATGAATTTGCGAGCTTGTTCGCCGACTCCGGATGGCGGCTCTCGCGCGTGATCCCAACGCCTAGTCCGTATTCCATCGTGGAGGCGGTGGCAGCCTAAGTGGGGATCCAGGATCGCAGTTGCCGGTTGACCTTGCAGCATCTTGCTGCGATCGTACGCACAAGCCATCGCTAGCTGAGATGTTGAAGGAGGCATCAATATCGCCGGTCCGGTTTAACTATCAGGTGATCTGCGAAGCCGATGCGCAAGAGAGCTGCAAATAGGAAGTTCAATGCTGTGCACCTAAATGGTTTTTTAGTACATTGCTTTTGGCAATGAACAAACTACCGCTACTGTTCGCTATTTTCCTGCTTTCGGCATCGGCTGCTTCCCGCGACTTTCCGGCGCTGATCCCTCGTGCGGTGCTGTTCGGCAACCCCGAACGCATACTGCCCCAAGTTTCGCCGGATGGCACGATGCTCGCCTGGATTGCTCCTGCACACGCGGTTTTGAACATATGGGTCCGAGAGATCGACAAACCTGCGGCTGCCGCACGCGCCATAACGGCCGATCCGAAGCGGGGAATACGAGATTTTTTCTGGCAATACGACAGTAAGCACGTGATTTACCTGCAGGACCATGATGGCGACGAAAACTGGCACCTCTATCAGGTGCCGGTCAGCGGATCCACCCCGCAGGTGCGGGACCTGACTCCGGGGAAGCTCCAGGCTAGGATAATCGCCCGTTCCCCAGATTTTCCTGACCACGTAGTTATTGCACTGAACGAACGCGATGCGCGCTTTCACGACGCCTATCTGCTGGACCTCAATACAGTTGAACGCAAACTGGTGGCGCGGAATCCGGGAGATATCGAGTACTACATTGCCGATAAAAAGCTTCACGTGCGCGCTGCCTTGGCCCGGCTGAAAGACGGGAGCGCAGAAATACGCGTACGCGACAATGAGCAATCTCCCTGGCGACGGCTGACCGGGTGGAGCGCTGATGAGGTTG
>QIAR01000188.1 GCA_003225595.1 Acidobacteriota bacterium
CGAGCCTTATCTCCTTTCATAAAGTATGTTCGGGAGAGGTTGTATCTGACTGACACAGATCGGGGCTGCATCTCCAGCCCCTTCTGCGTTTGCGCCAGGGAGGCATCCATGTCCATTTTTCTCGCGTAGCAGATGCCAAGACCCTGGTAGGGAGCTGGATCCTGTGGCTGGAGCTGAACAAGCGCGCGAAAATCTTCACAAGCCTCGTCAAAGTTGTAGATGATCAAGTTGTAATCGCCCAGGATCTTTAATCGCTCGGTTTCAGTCACGCGGTTACTCAGCTGGGCGGCAACCCGCAATTCATCTTCGGAACGGTCCAGTTCGCTCATATTCTGGTAAGCCACCCCGAGGTACTCATGCGCCATGGCAAACGAGGGGTCGACTTGGATGGCTCTTTCCATCAGCGAGACGGCGCCGCGCGGATCACCGGCGTGCAAACGCTGCTTGCCGAGAGTGAAATACCGCACGGCCTCCAGAGAAGAGGAAGTAACTTGGGCCAGTGGAGCCGAACTCTCTTTCACCGAGGCCAAAGACTCGCCCAGTCCTGTCCGAAGCCGCTGAACTATTCCATCGAGTTGAGCCAGAACTTGACCTGCTCCGGGCGCGACGTCCTGGACACTTGCCAGATTTTGGCCGGAGGGACTCTCGGCGCGGGCAAGCAGCACATAGCGGTCACCCAGGCGGCTGATCGAACCTAACACGAGAGCTTGCAGGCCTTCCCGCTGGCAAATTTCTCGCCCAATGGTTTCGTCGATGGGTGTCTTGGGGAGACGCTCCATGCGAACCAGGGCGTCCTGCACCCTGCTCCTGGGGAGAATGCTGACAAAATGGGATTGCTCGAGAGCCGTGGCAATCAGTTCCTGCAAGGTCTGATCAAACACCGCCTCGCCCGTTCGGTTTTCGAATTCACCGATCAACACCAGCGGATGCGGACGTGTGCTTGTGTGGGCCACCCAGGAGCGCCATCCGAGCCAGCTGGCCAGCAGCAAGGCGAGGAATCCCGCTGCCAGAAGAAGCTTCTTGGACGGGTCACGCAATCGCCTGGGGATCCTAGGCCTGGGGATCCCAGGAACGGATCGAGAAGAGACCTGCAGTTGTTCTTGCGCGATGAGCAGCTCGCGTGCGGACTGATAGCGCCGTGCCGGCTCCTTTTCCAGCGCCCTGAGGATGATGTTCTCCAGCCCCGGAGAGATTTCGGGATTCAATTCGGTGGGACGCCGCGGCGCCCGGTTGAGGATCGCATCGACCAAGCGTGGATATTGAGTCTCGGAGAACGCCCGGTGGCCGGTAGCCATCTCGTATAAAACCGCTCCCGCCGCCCAGATGTCGCTCCGGACATCGACTTCCTGCTCCCGCAATTGCTCGGGAGACATGTAGGGCATCGTGCCGGTTGCTGATTGCAGGTCCGTGAAGCTCAAGGTGAGATCCCCGGCCTCGGTATGCAGCGGCCGGGCTAGCCCGAAATCGAGGACTTTCAACTGTCCCTTCGCGGTGACCATCAAGTTTCCAGGTTTCAGGTCGCGGTGAACGATGCCACGCTCCCCTGCTTCTTCGAGCGCAGCCGCGATCTGCATACCGAGCCGAATGACCTCGCTTTCGGGGAGGCTCTTGCCATGCAGTTGATATTCCAAGGTCCTGCCGACGATGTACTCCATGACGACATAGTCGACACCCTCCTGGGTGCCGAAGTCATGAACTGTGGCAATGTTGGGGTGGTTTAGCTTGGAGAGCGCCAACGCTTCCTTGCGAATGCGTTTGCGGGAGGCCTCATCTGACAGCGTCCCCGGGGGCAAAACCTTGAGCGCGACGTCGCGATCGAGCTGCTCATCATGCGCCCGATAAACTACGCCCATTCCGCCCGCGCCAATTTTTTCCAAGACTCGGTAATGACCCAGCGTAGTCCCAATCATGAATGGTCAGTTCTACTCTGGCGTGATGTTAGGGCGCACTTCGTGGCTTGTCAACGAAGGCACGGGGATAGCTATAGAGGGCGGGAGAATCCAGCCACTGTCTCTATGTGCACTGGTCGGTTAACTACATCTCTCGCCAGTGTTTATGCTGTTCGGACGCAAATGTTTTCGACTTCCGCACCTAATCGCAAAACAAAACCATATACAAAAACCGGACCAGGGAAGGGCGGTTTGGTCCCAAATTCCAAAGTGTTTTCAAGGCGTTCACTAGCCGGTTTTGCCTAGCATCCAGCACACCAGGAGTCCACTGCTTCTCGGTCAACACCATTGTGGTCAACGCAAACGGTGACACTCCCTTTGCGGTGGAAAAATACTTCTGCTTCTTCAAATCGAAGTCGTAATTTTTGCGCCTGACTGTTTTTCTTGCGTGCCAGCAGTACCAGATTCCCCAGTTTGTGAGTGTACTGTTGTCGCATGTCTTCAGTAGGAAACCACGTCATCCACACGCTGTTTGCTTCCGGGGTTTGTGGCAGTACGTGTTCCACCGTGATGATGGGATAGTTGTAGCTCGCTTGGCCTTTCGATAGTTCCGAATCAAGCCTTAGCAGCACGTACAGACGAATCTTCGCTTCGTGGTAAAGGTTCCCATTCAACACGCTGATTATCTGCTGACGTTCGTTTCCGTCCAGTTGTAATGGTGAATCGGATGCATATAGGTCCTTCTTCTGTTCAGGTGCGGGATCTGCGGCAACTTCTGCTGCACCGTTACAAGCTGGTGATGGATTCGAGCCGAACGGCAACTCCTTTGGAGGAAGCGATGGTTAAAACTTGAGCACTGCGGGCGAGCGTCCGAGTATCTCGGCAGCGCGTTTCGTGCCAACGAGGTCAGGAATTTCCAGATTCTCTTTATTCATGGCAAGCACGTTCTCCAGCAACCCTGCCCAGCCTGCGTTGTTCCGCAATCACCGTGGCGACCGACTCAATTACCTAAGCGGTGGGGATCAAGAGTCTGACATCGCGCTGGATTTTGGCGAACCACAGCTCCACCTGATTCAACCAGGAGGAATAGGTCGGCGTGAAGTGGAACCGCATTTTCGGATTCTGCTCCAGAAACTCCTCCACCGGCCCTAGTCTTGTGGGCTGACAGATTGTCCAGCACGCTGTGGATCTGCTTCGCCCACCGCGCCTTCTTCACCAACTCCCGCAAAAAGACAATAAACTCCGCGCTGGTGTGCCGTTTCGCGGTCTTGCCTTGCACGCCTAAGTCACGGGAGCAGTGGCGTGAAGATTTTCCGGTATTGGTGGGAGCGAAATCCTGCAGAGCAAGTTTGCAATCATAGGACTCGCACCCGGCGGCACTCTCCGAAAGTATCGGCGGGAAATACCGTGTTCTATTTTCGTAACAGAAATCACTTAAGTTTGAAGTTCGCCGCGAGAACTGGGCTACAATTATTCCGATAAGACGTCTCCTCTAAGTGCTAACTACGAGTGGTGGAGTTCTGGAAATAAGAAAATACGTCACTCTTCTGTAGGCAACTTCCCCGTTTCACATTCAGCCACTCGCTGATTGTGGTAGCCAGAAGGAGACCATTCAAGCGTATCGATCCCTGGGACAGTGTGGTGCAGGCAAATTTAAATGGAGGGAATCGTATGAGCGCATTAACAGCCAACGTTGCCTTGATCTCTGACACACCTGTTGTGGATTTCAGCCAAATTTCGGCAGTTGCCGCCGCGTTACAGAAACAAGTTACCCGCGACTTCGGCCCCATCTGGGAGGTCGACGCCACCGTCGGCGCATTCGATACACTGGAATCGGTGCCAGTCGATTACTGGCCCGTGATTGTGCGTGACGACATCCATCAGCCAGGAGCGGCCGGCTTCCACACCGACGACAACGGACAACCCTTCTCGCTGGTTCAAGCCGACGACAATTGGGCCCTGACCGCAAGCCATGAAGTGCTGGAAATGCTCGCCGACCCATTTGGAGGCAGAACCATTGCAGGATCGCCTCCCCCCGAGGCGCCCGATCCAGTTTCAGGCTTCGACCGGGTGGTCTATCTGGTTGAAGTCTGCGATCCCTGTGAAGACGCACAATTCGCTTACTCAGCCAACGGTGTGACAGTCTCTGACTTCATCACGCCGGATTACTACAATCCTACGGTTTCCCAAGGGATACAGTACAGTTTTGGCGGTAACATCGAGGCCCCGCACACCGTTCTGGAGGGCGGGTACGTGAGTTTCGGTAACCCCGTCGACAATCACTGGTACCAAATCATCGTCCGGGACGGCCAGCCACAACTGCGCGATCTGGGTGTGATCAGCTCGACTGACGGCAAGAGTCTCCGTGAGTGGGTGGACCAGAGGGTTCGCGAAGCCAGAATGAACGAATACTACCGGATAAAACCCGCGATGACGAAAGCGGTCAAGGAATGGCCGCTCTCGAAAACAAGCATCGCCCGCGCTAAAACGTTGCGCAACTACATGAAGAAACTCGCGTAAGATTAGGGCAGAGCCGCCCTCCAAGGGTGGCTCTCCCAAGAGGTTTCCCATGCCAGCGGATCAATCTCACACGGAGCAGGGACAGGTTGAGAGAGCCAAACGCCTGCGCGAGCGCATCGACCAGTTACGGCGGGGACAGCCGCCGCCAGACGATTCGAAAAAAGACAAGTCCCTGAAAGAACAGATCGACAAGCGGGCGAGAGAGCAGAAAGAGTAGCAAAAGCCCCGAAGCTGCCGTACCGGATCACAAGACGAAGGCCCGTCGTTCATCGCCATGGAGTTTTTGGATGGTGCGACACTCGAGCACCTGAACCGAATTACGCTGATCTACGATTCGCTACTGAAGACTTCGAACTGCCCGTACGTAAGCGTCAGGCGTTGGCGGACGCTGCCATGCGCCCAGTGTTGCTGGCACTACGCGCCTTGCTACAAAACTGGTCAAGCGGGGAAACGAAAGGAACATACAAATCTCCTTCATCGCGGAAGATGCGGTCTCCATAAGCTTCCCGCTGGTAGCTGCGATTTTTCAGTTGGAGACTCCGAGGTAGGCTCGGCGGACATGATCGCTCGCTCGCAGCTCGTCGCTCACACCTTCGAGGGCGACCCGCCCCGCTTCCATGACGTAGCCATACTGAGCAACCTGCAATGCCTGGTTGGCGTTTTGAGCCGCGAGCAGGATGGTGACGCCTTCCGCCGCAATCCGACTTATCATCTGGAAAACTTGCTCCACGAGGATAGGCGCTAGACCAAGAGAGGGCTCATCCAGAATGAGAAGCAGCGGCTCTGCCATGAAACCGCGTCCGATGGCGCACATCTGCTGCTCGCCTCCGGACAGAGTTCCGCAGGCTTGCTTAGATCGCTCTTTCAGCTGGGGAAACAATTCATAGATTCGGTTGAGGTTTTGGTGTGCTTTCGCTCGGAGCGGCGGAGAGAATGCGCCCATGAGAAGATTTTCCTCGACAGTCATGCGCGCCCACAACTGGCGTCCTTCAGGCACCAGACACAGATGGTGACGCACTCGCAGGTGCGCTGGCTCAGAGGTCACGTCCTGCCCGTCAAAAATGATTCTCCCCTTTCGAACAGGAATGAGACCCGCCAACGCCTTGAGAGTGGTTGTCTTGCCGGCGCCGTTCGGTCCGATAATGCTGACGACTTGGCCGCGACTCACCTTAAGGTTGACGCCCCAAACTACCTGGACCGTCTCGTATGCCAGCTCGAGATTCGCCACCTCAAGCAGTCGATTCAGGTCTTGGCGGTTCCCCATCTAGGTGCCTGCCGTTCTGCCGATGTAGGCCTCAATCACGGCGGGATCGTTCTGCATGGCTTCGGGTGACCCCTCGGCCAGCTTTCGCCCGTAGTTCATCACGATGACGTGGTCACAGACGGACATAATGGCTTTCAAATTGTGCTCCACATAAAGAATCGTGGTGCCTGCTTGTTGGATTTCGCGAAGCAGGCGGAGCACCGATAATGTCTCGCTTTCGGTGAGCCCACTGCAAACCTCGTCACAAAGCAGAAGCTTCGGCCTAGCGGCGAGGGCACGGGCCAACTCGAGACGTTTCTGGTCGCCGACGGAGAGCGTAGCTGCGGGTATGTAGGCAACGTGCGCGAGTCCAACCCACTCGAGGATTCGTCTTTCGTCGCGCGTGCCGCTAGCCGATCGTTGGGCATGTAGGCCGAAGCGGCTGCCCACCGAGATATTTGCAAGTACCGAAAGCGCACGGAATGGTCTGGGAATCTGATGGGTGCGGACGATTCCTGCTCGAACCGCTCTGAAAGATTTTGCTCCACTCAGGCGACGGTCCTGAAAGATCACCGATCCCGCTGTGGGCCGGAGAGCGCCGGCAACGATGCTCAGAAGAGTCGTTTTGCCAGCTCCGTTTGGGCCAATCAGACCATAAATTCCGCCTTGCCTCAGCTCGAAGCTCACCTCCTTCAACGCGGCGAGCCCCGCAAAGTACTTCGTCACGCGGTCAACGCTGAGGATGGGAGCCACTAAGCCTCCTTGTGTAAGCGAAGACTCGGAACGATTTTTCGAGCAATCCGATGACTCCCCCAGGTTCAAAGAAAATGATCAGGATCAACAGTGATCCGTAGAGAAGAAGGTGCAATTGCGGGAAAGAGGCAATCAATTCCTCGTGCACCAGGCCGTAGACAACCGCGCCAATCACGGGTCCCCAGACCGTCCCAACTCCGCCAATGATCGGCATTAAAAGAATGGCGACACCGACGCTAAAGGCGAAAACGCCCTGGGGATGGATGAACGCAGCGTACCGAGCATAAACGCCTCCAGCGGCTCCGGTGAGTGCGGCGGCAAGGGCATGGGCCAGTAACTTCGCTCGAAACGGATTCACCCCGAGATCGGAAGCGGCTTCCTCGTCCTCGCGTATGGCGATGAGCGCCAGTCCGAACTTTGAGCGCTGAACAAGGATGGAAATTGCCATGGCGATCACAGCCAGGGCCAAGGCAGTATAGAAGTGCTGCAACTGGTGGAAGGTTCCTGTTTCCATAATTCGGTAACCGCTGGCCCCACCGGTTATCGACACGTTGGTCATCACTACGCGAACTGCTTCACTCGCCCCGATTGTCGCGATTGCGAAGTAAGGGCCTTTCAGACGAAAAGTCGGCAAGCCCACCAGGAGGGAAGCTAGCACGGCCACGCTCCCGGCCAGCAGAAACGACAGAATGGGGCTGATTCCTCGGTTGAGCGAGAGGGCTGCCGCGTAAGCGCCGAGCCCGTAGAAGACGGCGAAACCGAAGGAGACCTGTCCGCCGAAGCCTCCTAACAGGTTCCAGGCAACGCTGACGGTTACCCAAACGAAAGTGACAAAGAGAAGCCGGATGGTCTCGGACCCGGGCTCCAACAAGGGAAGCAGGGCTAGAATTGCGACAAGTAAAAAGGGCGCCAGGGCGGCGGCGAATTTGGAGGGAGAAGAGACACCTTTGTTTAAGCGCCCTTTCATGCCAGGCGGTGCCTTTTATTCCAGAGTCCTGCGACCCCTTCCGGAAGCACCACCAAGGCGAGGACCAAGAGGGAAAAGGCAATCGCGGGCTGGTAACTCGCCGGAAGCACCAGAATGCTAAAAGTTTCCGCAAGTGCGAGGATCAACGCACCAATCGCCACTCCCGCGAATGACTCCAGCCCGCCAAGAACGATAATGACGAAGGCGCGGAGCAGAAAGGATCCCCCAAAATCCGGGCTGAAGGAATAGAGCATGGCCAGCAGACCTCCGGCAGCTCCGGCAAAGGCGATTCCCACCCCGAAAGCGATGCGGGCCGTTTTTTCCACGTTGACTCCAACGATCCGTCCGGCATCACTGTTCTGCATCAGCGCGCGAACCGCTCCGCCAAACCAGGTCTTGTGCAGGACAAGCTCCAAGCCCCCTATAGAAGCGACGGCCGCTCCGAAAACTATCAGCCGTACCGCCGGAAAACTGATTGGTCCGATCTGAAGCACGTAGAGTGTCCTGGGTGTTAGGATCGCCCGATCGGCGTTGCCCCAGATTAAGTATCCCAGGTTCTGCAGCACCAACCACAGCCCGAAGAGCAACAGAAGGGAAGTCAGCGTCGGCTGATCGGAGCTGGGAATCCGGCGAATCAGGATCCAGTGGACAGCTAGCCCAATAAAGAAAAACACCGGAAACGCGAGCACTACGCCTACCAGCGGGTCGATACTGAACCGCGCATAGAGCTCGTAAACGAAATAAGCCCCGAGCATGAGGAATCCGGCATGTGCCAGATTCACAATCTTCATGACGCCGTAGACGATGGTCATACCGACTGACATCGCGGCGTAAACGCCGGCCAGCAGCAGTGCAGCGATCACGAGATTCAGCAGATCAACAGCACTCATTATTATTGTCACTCAGATCATGAATGCTCAATTATCGGCCTCGCTCAACGAGGCTTGGGGGCAATCACTTCGCCGGTGGCCGCATCTGGCGGATAAATGATGTCGACTTTTGTGTCGGGCTTGTTCTGGACTATGACGAAGGTCGCGTTGATCTGGCCGTTTTTTCCGAATCGGAGGACTTGGCCGGGTAGAAGTGAATCTTTGAGTTCTACGTTCCGTAACTGGTCGCGGATCGCGTTCTTGTTCAGGCTGCCCGCCTGCTCGATAGCCGCCGCCAGAACCCTCATTGCGTCGTAAGCGGTGGCAGGATACCAGGAATCCGGGGAATGGCCGGTGAATGCTTGATAGTCCGCCACAAACTTGTTGACTTGCGGATAGGGAAGCTTCGAAGACCACCAGATCCCGGCAAAGATGTAGTTGGTGGCGTCTCCCAGGGCCTTGCGCGCATCTGCTTCGGGCCCACGGGCACCATAACTGATCATCTGATGGTACATGCCGGTCTGGATGTATTGGCGATGCATCGTGATGTAATCCTGCAGGTGCGCGTCGGCAAGAAAGATGTCCGCCCGAGTATTCTTCACCTTTTGCAGAAGACCCGAAAAGTCGGTCGATCCCAAGTCAAATTTTTCACTGAAGACAACGCTGAAGTATCCCGGGTGCTCCTGAATCCATTTGTCAATGCCTTTGCCATAGTCGACGCCGTGGTCCGTGTTCTCAAGTGCCAGAGCCAGCTTCAGGCCTTTACGGAGTTTCTTGTGGTCGACGAGACTGCCGAGAAACTCGGCTGTCGTGTAGCCCAAGAGGTCGGTGGGGCTAAGAGTCCCGAAAATATAT
>QIAR01000718.1 GCA_003225595.1 Acidobacteriota bacterium
GGGGTTCCGCTTACCTCGGAGGATGTTCCGCCTGGCTAAGCAGAGCGGTCCGGAACTGCAGCTCCACCAGTGTTTGCTCGACCGGGGGGAAGATTTACAGCAGCCAGCCAACGTCCGGCCTTGCTGGCCCTCCAGTCAGCACCAAAAGCCGCGGCACACAAAAACACAAACAGCGGGCCAAAGCGGTGCCAGCGCACGGATTTCCTCGGAAATCACGGATTCCCCGTAACCCAAGAGCGTAGCACGTACCCTGCAGACGGCAAACGTTACGCAAGTTATGGGTAGTGGGGTCATGCTAAAACACCACTACCCAAGTTATGTGCTAAATGGTCGATTTTCTTGGTGAAAATGGCTGCCGGAATCAGCCGTTGCCGCTCGTGTGGATACCCTTGGCCGTTTTCCCTGGGCTTCGTCCTTACTCGGCTCCTCCACCAATTCACGAACTTTCCGCGCCAGTTCAACGGGGAGAAAAGGCTTTTCCAGGTAGGCAGCGTCCCGAGGTGGCAACTGAGGTGGCAACTGTTGCTCCGCCATGCTCACCTCCATGTAACCGGAGATGAACAGAAACTTCAGGCCTGGCCGCAGCGGAGCCGCCTGTTCCCTCAGTTGTAGCCCATTCAATCGAGGCATCATGATGTCGCTCACAACCAGGTGGATCATCCCGGGATACTGCTCCAGGATCTGGAGCGCCTCGGCTCCATCTTTTGCCGTAAGCATGTTGTAGCCATGCCGTTCCAAGGATGCGCAAATGAGCTTGCGCAGACCGTCTTCATCCTCTACCACCAACACGGTTTCCGTACCCCTGAGGACTTGTTCCTGCACGGGCGGCGATTCTTCTTCGGGTAGAAATTCGGCCGCTTCTGCCCGGGGTAGGTAAACGCGGAAGGTAGTGCCCTTGCCCAGCTTACTCTCGACCGTGGTGTATCCCCCGCTCTGCCGCACAATCCCATACACCGTTGCCAGTCCGAGTCCGGTTCCTTTGCCCTCCTGCTTGGTGGTAAAAAAAGGCTCGAACACCTTCGCGCGAGTCTCCTCGTTCATGCCAAGTCCGTTGTCGGTCACGGCCAGCATCACATAATCTCCCGGTTGGAAATACAGTTCTGGAACAGCATGCTCCTCATCCAATTCCACGTTGGCCGTTTCTATCACCACCTTGCCCCCGTCGGGCATGGCGTCCCGGGCATTCACCACCAGGTTGATTAGGATCTGCTGTATCTGTGCGGGATCGGCCTTTACGCTCTTTAGCGCGGGGTCCAGTAGCGAGACCAAGTCGATGTTCTCGGGCATCAGCCGGCGCAGCAATTTATGGGTCTCCCACACTACCGTGTTGATATCCAGCACTCTCGGCTCGAGCATTTGCCGCCGGCCAAAGGCTAGCAACTGCCGCGTCAGTGATGCGGCCCGCTGAGTTGCTGCCTTGATCTCTGCCAGTTTGCGCCGTAAGCTTTCGCTCACGCCCTTTTCCTCGGCCAGCAACTCGGTATATCCCATGATGATTCCGAGAAAGTTGTTGAACTCGTGCGCCATCCCTCCGGCCAACTGTCCGAGGGCTTCGATCTTCTGCGCCTGGCGCAACTGCTCTTCGAGAGACCGGCGGGCGGTGACGTCCTCCACGATAAATTCAAGTCCCTGCACGACATTCTGTTGATCGGTCAGTGGTCGACCGCTCAGGCGGACCCTGATGACTTCCCCGTTTCGTCGTCTCCAGTTCACTTCGTCTTCGATCCTGTCTTCCGCTAGCCACTTGTGAACCAAGCGAGACCTCTCATCTGGATCCACATAGACGTTTGCTGCATCCAGTTGGAGCACTTCGTCGGGAGAGTCATAGCCCAGCATGGCCGCCAAAGCAGGATTTACTTCTAAGAATTGGCCATCCACGCTCACTCGATAAATGCCATGCACCACACCTTCAAAGAGCGACCGGTAACGTTTTTCGGAAGCACGCAGTGCCTCTTCCGCTTGCTTGCGCGCGGTAACGTCCAGGGCTGCACTGATGCATTCCACTATGCGACCCTCGGCGTCTCGGAGCGGTTCTACACGTACCTC
>QIAR01000719.1 GCA_003225595.1 Acidobacteriota bacterium
TTCTCCTTGCAGGGCTCGCAGGTGGGATGCCAGAGGGGGGAAGTGAGGATCGTCGGTTTGGAAGTACTCGAACAAGCTCATGCCCACCATCTGCTCACGATTCCAATCAAGGGTGGCCCACACGACGCCAGTACAAGAAGTAATTCGGAGACCCGTGTTGGTGGTCCAGAGCGCCGCCGGCAGTTGCTCGATCAGCTGCCGAAGCCGGTTCTCCTGAACACGCAGCTTCTCTTCCGACCTCTGGCGCTCCGTAATATCTCGCCCGACCGCCGAGGCACCCACGATTCTCCCGTTCTCATCCCGGATGGGCGAAACCGTCAGTGAAATGAGAATGCGCTCTCCGCTTTTCGTTACCCGTACCGTTTCGTAGGGCTCGATTCGCTCGCCGCGCCTAAGCTTTTCCATGATCCGGGCAATTTCGTTCGCGTGTTCCGCGAGAGTAAGGATGGCAGCATGCTTGCCGACGACCTCCTCGGCACTGTATCCATAAATCCGCTCCGCCCCTTTGTTCCAACTCG
>QIAR01000189.1 GCA_003225595.1 Acidobacteriota bacterium
TCACATTCCGAAAACGTGGAACGTAAATGCCATTGGGCCGATGGCCAAGTGGGATTCGGTCTTCATTGCCTGGAATGTGACCAGTGGCGCCGCCGCCCATCGTGTGATCCATGAGATTGTGGCCTAGTTCGCCGCTGGAATTTGCAAGTCCGTTGGGGAACTCCGCCGTGCCGGAGTTCAGAAGAATGCGTGTGGACTCGAGAGTCGAGGCGCATAAGAAAATAATGCGGCCACGGAATTCCAGTGTTTGCCGGGTTTGGCCATCAACGACGCGGACGCCGGACGCTTTGCGGGTCTTGGAATCGAAGATCAGGCTGTGGGCCACACTGTAAGGCCGGACTGTGACCTTCCCCGAAGCACGTGCCGCGGGTAAGGTAGAGTTCAGGCTGCTGAAATATGACCGTGTAATGCAGCCGCGTTGACAAGGCCCGCAATAATGACATGGCGCACGTCCTCGATGGGGGCGCGTCAGAATGGCAGCTCGGCCAATGGTCATCAGGCGCTCGCCCGCGAATTGTTTGGCAATCGCATCTTTGACGGCTAACTCGGCGCAAGTCATTTCCATCGGCGGCAAAAACTTTCCGTCGGGAAGTTGTGGCAATCCCTCGGGCTGACCGCTCACACCGATGAAGTCTTCGACATAGTCATACCAAGGCGCAATGTCCTGGTAGCGAATCGGCCAGTCAATCGCAATTCCCTCACGCTGGTTCGCTTCAAAGTCCAGGTCGCTCCAGCGATAGGACTGGCGCCCCCACATGATGGAGCGTCCGCCGACTTGCCGGCCGCGAATCCACAGAAACGGCTTATCGGGATCGGTGGTGTAAGGGTTCTCTTTGTCGTTGACGAAAAACTTTCCGCACCACTCATCAAAGGCAGAACATTTTTGTTGGACAACCTGGGTTTCCGTTTCGCGCCAACGGTCGCCCATTCCGCGGAAGCGTTTCTCCCAGGCAGGCACATGCTCAACGTAATCGGTATCGGGATTGATGGGCCGACCGGCCTCGAGTACCAGCGTTCGCAGCCCTTTTTCGCTGAGTTCCTTGGCGGCCCAGCCACCCGTGATCCCAGAACCGATGACGATCGCATCGTAATTCTGACTGGCCATCCCTCATCTCCCGTTGGACTCGTCTTCGATGGGAACGCATCCCGCATGGCGCGGCGGAATGATTTCTTCGCGCAGCTCCTGTTCGAAGCCAATTTCGGAGGTGTAGTACCCAACCAGAGTGAGCTGCTTCATCATGAAGAAGAAGTTCCCTTCGGGAGGCTCAGTGCGCCTGCGCGGGCGAGAATCGAAGGCGCCAACCGGACGGGAGACGGTGAGTTCCTCGTCCAATTCCCTCAGGATTTCCGTTTGCTGCTTTTCCGGGCATTCCACAAAGTTCTTACCGAACCG
The DNA here is from genome assembly GCA_003225595.1 of Acidobacteriota bacterium. GTDB lineage: Bacteria > Acidobacteriota > Terriglobia > Terriglobales > Acidobacteriaceae > Gp1-AA124. The sequence goes on from QIAR01000189.1 coordinate 1,394, forward strand.
GTTCTGGCTTCGGCTGTCCACATCCGCCAGCCCGGCGAGAAAACGGCCGCGCTCCTTTTCGTCATACCACTCGGTGAGAATCAGATCGATGAATTCATTGACGCGAGCCGCCTTTGCTCCTGGCGTATCCGTCTGCGGGATGATCAGCTCGGCGATCGTGGTAATGGTTACATCCTGGTGCGGGTTGAGCGTTTTCAGAGCTGACGTAGCCGGCAGCTGCTCGTGGACCTCCCGAAAGAACGCCAAAGTATCGCGAGATAAGAGCGGCAGCATGGCCGCACCAGCAAGAAGTTTGAGGGCGTCCCGTCGTTCCATGAGCGAACCTCCGCCAGGCTCAAGCGCGCAGATTAATCTCGCGCCTTTCAGTAGTCAATCGGATTCTGGCCGCCTCCGCGAAGGCTTGCGAAAAACGCGGGGATTGACACAGTTGTGGAAGGGCACGGCTTCAGCCATGTCGTAAAGCGCCGCCAGATCAAGCGTGCGGCACGCCTGAAACAGAACTGCGGAAAAACTGGCGCATGCGTGAAGCACCGTGAATGCGTGCAGCACCGTGGAAGAGCGGCCCTTCAGGGCCGCGAAAGCCATTCCGAATCAGTGACGGCTTTAGCCGCGGTGGCAACGATTTGTCGCGCAGGCGCGTTTTCCGCACCTGAAAGGCGGGCCCTCCCGTGTTGAGCCACTCCAATTACTTCCCCGCAGCCTGATAGGCGCTGGCAAACAGCACGCCCCAGTCCAAGTTGCGATATACTCCGCCCTCTAAGGCAATCCTGAACCGCCGCGAGGTGACCTATGGCGTTTTGCAATTCCTGTGGCGCGACATTAGATCCTTCCGCCAGGTTCTGCCCTAAGTGTGGTGCCAGCGTACCATCGGTTGCCGGAACTCCTGCTTCGCCGGCTGCCGCAACGCCGGCTCGGAGCAGCACGGGCCTAAAGATCATCCTGATCATAGTGGCGATCGTTGTCGGGCTCGGCATTCTTGGCATGGTTGCGTCAGCATTTTTTGCATGGCAGATTGCGCGAAGTACGCATGTATCGAGTAGCGGAGACAAAGTACGGGTCGAGACCCCCTTCGGTACGGTCGAGACGGCTAAGAATGCAGACGAAGCCGCACGCAATCTCGGAATAGATGTATATCCCGGAGCCAAGGCACTGAAGAGCAACGCAGCCACCGTGACCGTTGGGGGAATGAAGACAGTCGGTGCGGAGTTTGAGACCAGCGACCCCCCTGAAAAAGTCGTCGAGTTTTACAAGGAGAAGTTTCCTCACGCCACCATGAGCATTACCGACGATAAACACTATGCCCTCGTCTCAACCGATAAGAAAGGCATGGTTACCATAAACGTCGAACCTCAAGAGGGAAGAACCCGCATTCATATCGCCTACATCAGCGGTAAACCCCCTGCCGAAACTCAGTAATAGCGGCTGGTTCCCCATGCAGGACAGCTTCGCAGAGCTCGCTCGAGCCGCCAAATCGGTCACTATCGATTCCGAAGATCTGGCCGTTGCACTGCGTCAAAACATCCGTGGCGAAGTCCGCTTTGATGATGGCAGCCGCGCCCTCTACGCCACCGACGGTTCCAACTATCGCCAGGTACCTATCGGAGTCGTACTCCCGCATGACGTAGATGACGTAATTGCCGCGGTTGCTTTGTGCCGGAAATTTGGCGCGCCTCTCCTCTGCCGAGGCGGTGGGACATCTCTGGCTGGACAGTGCTGCAATGTTGCGGTCGTCCTGGATTTCTCCAAGTACATGGCGAAGATCCTCGACATCGACCCGACACGCCGCTTGGCGCGGGTGCTGCCCGGAGTGGTCCTCGACCATCTGCGCGCTGCCGCCGAGAAGCACCACCTCACTTTCGCACCTGATCCTGCCACGCACGACCGTTGCACGCTGGGCGGAATGATTGGCAACAATTCCTGTGGCGTGCATTCGGTAATGGCCGGCAAGACCGACGACAACATCGAGGAACTGGAGATACTCACCTACAACGGTCTGCGCATGAAAGTTGGCCAGACCAGCGGCGAAGACTTAGAGAGAATTACTGGCGCGGGCGGACCCAGAGGCAAAATTTACGCTCAACTCAAAGCCATCGTTGACCAATACGGCGGTCTTGTTCGACAACGCTATCCTAATATCCCGCGTCGGGTTTCCGGATACAACCTGAATTATCTGCTGCCGGAAAACGGTTTTCATGTAGCGCGGGCGCTGGTCGGCTCTGAAGGAACGTGTGCGACCGTGCTTGAGGCGACGTGTCGTCTGGTCGAAAGTCCGCCGGAGCGCGTTCTGCTCGTCGTATCGTATCCCGACGTTTATCAGTGCGCTGATCGTGTCCCCGACATCATGGCGCATAAACCGATTGGGCTCGAAGGCGTCGATGATCTGCTGGTCGAGTACACGCGGCGGAAGGGCATCAACTCCGAAGGGCTGTCGCTCTTGCCACAAGGCGGAGGCTGGCTGTTCGTGGAGTTTGGCGCCAACACGGCTGAGGAAGCGGAGGCGCAAGCTGGCGGACTGATGGAAGCCCTCGCTCGTAGTGCGACTCCACCCAACATGCACCTGTTCATTGACAAGCAACTGGCAAAAAAAGTCTGGGAGGTGCGTGAATCCAGTTTGGGCGCAATTTCCCACGTGCCGGGTGAGCCGCTGACCTGGGAGGGCTGGGAAGATTCTGCGGTCGCGCCCGAAAACCTGGGACATTATCTGCGTGATTTTCGCAAGCTGATGACCGGCTACGGCTATAGGGGTACTCTCTACGGACACTTCGGGCATGCTTGCGTTCACACCCGCATCAACTTTGACCTGCAGACGCAAGAGGGGATCCGCAAATATCGGCAGTTCGTAGAAGAAGCGGCAGATCTCGTGGTCACCTATGGCGGATCGCTTTCGGGCGAGCACGGCGATGGACAGTCACGTGCCGAACTTCTGCTGCGGATGTTTGGACCGGAACTGCTGCAGGCCTTCCGCGAGTTCAAAGCCGCGTGGGACCCGGACTGGAAAATGAATCCCGGCAAGGTCGTCGAGCCTTATCGGTTGGACGAAAATCTCCGCCTCGGTGCTGGGTACCATCCCTGGGAACCAGAAACCCATTTTCGTTTTCCCCAAGATCACGGCAGCCTCGCCCACGCCACTCTGCGCTGCGTGGGAGTGGGCAAGTGCCGTCGCTTCGAAGGCGGGACAATGTGTCCCAGTTTCCGCGTGACCCGCGACGAGGAACATTCCACCCGCGGCCGGGCTCATCTGCTGTGGGAGATGACCAAGGGCGATGTCATCCGCGACGGCTGGCGCGATCAGCACGTGAAGAAATCGCTCGACCTCTGTCTGTCCTGCAAAGGTTGCAAAAGTGACTGTCCCGTGGGCGTCGATGTAGCCACCTACAAGGCTGAGTTCCTGTCGCATTACTACGAACGCCGCCTGCGCCCGAGGAGTGCGTATGCATTCGGCAACATCGATATTTGGGCGCGGCTGGCCTCGAATGTGCCCGGCCTGGTGAATCTGACCACGCAATTGCCGTTCCTGCGCGATATTGCGAAGCTGCTCTCGGGAATGCCGCGCGGGCGCAGCATCCCGGCGTTTGCTCCGCAGACTTTCAAGAGTTGGTTCCGTCGCCGCGCGCCTCGCAACCGGGGCAATACGCCAGTCCTCCTATGGCCGGACACTTTCAACAACTATTTTCTTCCAGACACAGCCACGGCAGCGGTAGAAGTCCTGGAAGCCGCAGGGTTCCGGGTGATCCTGCCAAAGTGCAATCTGTGCTGCGGACGACCACTGTACGACTTCGGCATGCTTGGTCGAGCCAGGGACTTGCTTCTCCGAATTCTGGATGCGCTGGCAGCGGAAATTGAGGCGGGCACCCCGGTCGTAGGTCTGGAGCCAAGCTGCGTCGCCGTGTTCCGCGACGAGCTGACCAATCTCTTTCCCAATGATGGGCGAGCCCGCCGGCTTTCGCGGCAAACCTTCCTGTTGAGCGAATTCCTCGAGAAACATGCAAAGAACTTTGAACTGCCTCGACTGGAGCGCAAGGCCCTGTTGCATGGGCACTGTCATCACAAATCAATTATGAAGATGACGGATCAAGAGGCGGTCCTGCGCCGCATGGGCATTGATTTTTATGCGCCCGCCCCGGGCTGTTGCGGCATGGCCGGCTCATTCGGGTTCGACAAAGCAAATTACGACGTATCTCTTGCAATTGGCGAAATGGAGCTTCTTCCGGCCGTCCGTAAGGCGTCGCCGGAGTGCCTCATCATCGCCGATGGCTTTAGTTGCCGCGAGCAGATCGCCCAGGGCACACATCGTCACGCGCTTCACCTGGCGGAAATTATTCAGATGGCGTTGCGGAATGGCCCCTCTGGTGTGGATGGCGCCCGCCCGGAAGAAGCTTCCGGGCGGCGGCGTAACGCCGCAGTGCAGAGGTCAATGCAACGTGCCGGTCTCGGCATCGCGGGCCTGGCCGCGGGCGCTGCGTTGTGGATGCTGTCCCGAAGGCATTGAAGCAGAACAACTTAGACTCTACTTCCTTTCCTCTACTCGCCAGACTCACCGACTTTTTGGGAAAATAGCAGATGTCAGCCCCCAGCAGGCGTCCCGAGAGTTTCCCCGTTCACGCCTTCACGGGAAACAGAGTTAAAAGGAATCAGGTTAAGGCCATGGAACGCGAAAGTATTCCCGCCGTTGCGAAGGACTCGTTCCAGGAACAAACGTCCGTCCCGGCGGACACACTGTTGCGAGTGGCCCAGCCCCCCGAGGCATCGTTACAAGGCTCTGTCCTGATGCTGATCCAGTTCGATGTCAGCGAAGAGATTCGCTTGGACGAGCTTCGCAATATTTTTGGGGCGCGCACGGTGGAAGCCAGCTTCAAACATCCTGCGCCGGGATATGTACGCTACCAGAGGGCGCCTGTGGTCGAACCGATCGAACCCCTCCTGCTGGAGAGCGGCGAGCGCCTGGAAGGCCAGATCAAGTACTACGATTACGGTGTGCTGAGCGTGGTGTTCGAGCTGCCTTTTTCGGGAGATTGGGACACGCTGGTGCGGCTGGCGGGCCGCTGGATGTCAGACACAGAGTTTACAAGTCTCGCCACCCGAATTGTTAAACAGAAGCTGCAGCGCGCCACTCCGGCCCTGGTGAAGCCGTACGCGGATTGGCTGAACGAAGACTATTTCATTTTCCACGTGCGAGAGATCGCGGGTGCCCCGTCCGCCGCCGACCTTTTGGCTGAGCACGCAGACCACATAGCACAGATTGTCCGCGGAGAAACCGCGAAGCTCTCGGATGGCGAGCGGCAGGAAATCATGCAATCGCACATTTCCTACTATCCCAATGATCTGGCGGTCATCGGCTGGAACGGGGCGTTCATCTACGACAGCGCCCCCGGTGCGGAAACCGCCATCCAGCTGTTGGAGTACGCCAACTCGCAGCTTCTGGAATTCAGGCATTACGACGAATTGCTCAGCCGGCAACTGGAGGGCGTGTACGATTTTCTTGAGCATGGCGGCAAGGGAATGTTTGCCCGCTGGCGCATGGCACGGGAAGCATCCAGATTGCATACTGTCTTGCTTGATGTGACGGAACTCACAGAGCGCGCTGATAACGCTATAAAGTTCTTGAGTGACATGTTCTCGGCGCGACTATATAAGTTGGCAGCTTCGAAGGTGGGCGTGCCCGATTACAAAAATCTAGTGAACCAGAAAGTGCAAACCGTCGAGCAACTCTATCGCTTCATGGTTGACCAGTTCCACCAGAGCCGCGCTTTCATTCTCGAGTTGCTGGTCGTGATTATCCTGATCATCGACTTGTTCTTCCTGTTTCGCGGGAAACCCGTGTAGAAATCGCGAAACAATACGTCGCTCTCAAGCCAAGGCAGAAGATTCGAATCCCAACAAGACCCGGCCGCATTCTGGAGAAATTCTGTTAGGCAATTACCTTCAAGTTTCCCGCTCCTGCGTATCAGAACCGTAGTAAAATTCGTCGGAGTTGCCTTATTGGCAGTGTGCGCAGTGAATCGTGGCGCGTATCGTGCCACGACGTTTCTGATCGAGGAGTCTTTAATGGAACATCGGGCCCCAGGGACTGATTCTGCAACGGGGGTTCCTCCGCAATCTTCCAGTCCAGCACCACGCCACGAAGATCGCAACGTTTGGGTTCTCACCGCATACGGGATCTCAGGTTTGGTCCTTTTCGGAGTGCTGGCGTACTACTTCGTCCAGTACGTCGCAGACTAGCAACTCAGCCTAGCCCGTCAGTGCGGGCCCCTCGCCAGCTACATTCGTTTAGGGTCGAGAGAAGCTGTCTTCATACTTGTGTTTTGGATGGTCGGAACTTCGGTACGCACTGCGTCGCCATCGCCGGTTGAAAAGAATTGGCCGTTCGCCCGCAGGTGCAACTGCTGCGCAAACCCTAGCCGTGCTACAATGAGCCGCTTTTAAGCGTTTCTCCCGGTTAAGAGAAGCACTCAGCAACTTCCCCGCAATGTAATAAAGGGATTGATTCCCGTGGCCCAGGATCCCGAGCCGAAGACCGCCCCCGTAACCTATGCCGATGCTGGCGTGAACATCGATCGCGCCAACAAGACCAAGCAGCGCATCAAGTATCTCGCCCATAAAACTTTCACCAAAGGTGTGCTGAGCGAGATTGGAGGTTTCGGCGGCCTGTTTTCGATGAATAAGAAGTACCTGGACCCCGTGCTGGTCTCCAGCGTGGATGGCGTGGGCACCAAACTTAAGGTCGCTTTTGAAATGAAAGTCCATCACACCGTGGGCGCCGACCTGGTGAATCACTGCGTCAACGACATCGTCGTACAGGGGGCCGCACCCCTTTTCTTCATGGATTATCTCGCTACCGGAAAACTCGAACCGGAAGTCGCCGAGAAGGTCGTCGAAGGCATCGCCGAAGCCTGCAAGCACAACGGCTGCGCCTTGATAGGCGGAGAGACGGCCGAGATGCCCGGCTTCTACCCCGAGGGCGAATACGATCTCGCCGGCTTCATCGTCGGCGTGGTCGAGCGCGAGCGGATCATTACCGGCAAAACCATCGAGGCCGGCGACGTGATCCTCGGCCTGCCCTCGAACGGGCTGCATACCAATGGCTATTCGCTGGCCCGCAAACTGCTCTTCGAAGTTGCCCACTACTCGCCTGAGACCTACGTCAATGAAGTTAAGAACAAGATTGGCAACGAGCTCATGCGATCCCACAAGAGCTATTGGCCGTCGCTAAAGAAAATCATTAATGCCGACTGCATCGCCGGTCTGGCTCACATCACCGGCGGGGGCATTACAGAAAACCTGCCGCGCGTTCTCCCCCGCGGCACCGCTGCTGTCATCGGGCTCGGCTCCTGGCCGGTGCAGCCGATCTTTGAGCACCTGCAAAAGCTGGGTGACGTTCCCAAGGAGGAGATGCTCCGCACCTTCAATATGGGATTGGGAATGCTGCTCATCGTGCCGGCGAACAAGTTCAAGAAAGCCCAGATGTTACTCGAGCGCGCCGGCGAAAAAGTGTATACGGTGGGCCGGATTGTAAAGGGTGATAGAAAAGTGCTGTACTCATAGCCAGACCACGTGGCAGCCGACCGGGACAAGAGAAAGAACGTAGCCCAAAAGCCGAAGTCCATGTGGTAGCGTCCGATTGATTTCCAGATCTTACTGAAGGGAGACCGTCATGGTCGCTTGGATCATCCTGTTTGTACTCGTTCTGGTTCTGGTGTTCGTGATCGGCATGTACAACAGCTTGGTGCAGTTGCGCGTGCGCGCGGATTCGGCATGGTCCGACATTGACGTGCAGCTCAAGCGCCGCCACGACCTCATCCCCAACCTGGTGGAAACCGTCAAAGGTTATGCCGCACACGAAAAGGGCACATTCGAGAACATTGCCAAGTTTCGTTCGCAGGCGATGCAGGCCACAACGCCCGCCGACAAAGCTGTCGCCGAGAACCAGCTCACCGGCGCGCTCAAGAGCTTGTTTGCGGTGGCGGAAAATTATCCGGAGCTGAAGGCCTCGGAAGAATTCACGCAGCTGCAGAGTTCGCTGAGCCAGACGGAAGACGCCATTCAGAACTCGCGCCGCTACTACAACGCCGTGGTGCGCGACCTGAATACGAAAATCCAGTCCTTCCCGACAAACATTCTGGCGGGCATGTTCGGTTTCCAGTTGCGCCAGTTCTTCGAGGTGGCGGAAGCCGATCGCGAACCCGTCGCCGTGAAGTTCTGAGGCGGCGCATGTCGTCCATGATCTCAGGTGACAGCTCTATCGCAGAAGCAAGCCGATTCGTGTCAGGTCACGGCTTCACAGACAGCGGAAAAACTGGCGAATGCGCGCAGCACCGTGGATGCATGCAGCACCGTGGATGCGTGCAGCACCGTGGAAGAGCGGCCCTTCAGGGCCGCGAAAGCCGTTAGCCGGTGTGGCAACGATTTGTCGCGCAGGGGCGTTTTTCCGCAGCCTGTTCAGCCGTGCCGCCAAGATTCACCCTACAAAAATTGCCATTCCGAACGGGCTTCAGCCCGTGAGAAATCTGCTTTTGGCTGGAGCGGTGCGATGCTCCCTGCTTCTCGCCTGCATCCTTGCCCTGGCCGCACCTCTCGCGGCCAAGAGCTGGCGTGTTGCCGATTTCCAGGACACGATCACTGTCCAAGGCGACGGCAGCACCATCGTGAATGAGCGCATCACTCTGGTATTCATAGGCGAGTGGCACGGAATTCATCGCTTCATTCCCGTCGAATATCCCGGACCACGTGGCACCAACTACACGCTTTTCTTC
>QIAR01000732.1 GCA_003225595.1 Acidobacteriota bacterium
AAGGTGATCGAAATCTGGTCGGCCATTACCGAAAAAGTAGCCGACGAAATGTTCAGCGTAATGCAAGCGCAGGACAAGGAAGGCAACATTAACCCGATCTACATCATGGCGGACTCCGGTGCTCGCGGATCGAAGCAGCAGATTCGTCAGCTTTCCGGGATGCGCGGATTGATGGCTAAGCCCTCGGGGGAAATTATCGAGACGCCGATTACGGCTAACTTCCGCGAGGGATTGACCGTATTGCAGTACTTCATCTCGACGCACGGCGCCCGCAAAGGTCTGGCCGACACAGCTTTGAAAACGGCCGATTCGGGCTACCTGACACGCCGTCTGGTGGACGTGGCGCAGGACGTTATCATCAGTGAGTACGACTGCGGTACGGTGGACGGCATCTACGTACAGGGCATCGTGGAAGCCGGTGAAATTATCGAGCCGTTGCGTGACCGAATTGTCGGACGCGTCTCGCTCGAGAAGATCAAGGACTACGATGGCAACGTCATCGTGGATATCAACCAGGAAATCACCGAAGAACTGGCGGGGGCCATCCAGGCTGCTGGTATCGAGAGGGTGAAGATCCGCTCGGTGCTGACCTGCGAGTCCAAGCGCGGTGTCTGCGTAATGTGCTACGGTCGCAACCTGGCTTCAGGACGACTGGTCGAACTGGGCGAGGCAACTGGCGTGATCGCTGCGCAGTCCATCGGTGAGCCCGGAACCCAGCTGACGATGCGTACCTTCCACATCGGTGGTACCGCATCGCGAGTCTCCGAGCAGTCGCGTCTGGAAACCAAGAGCAACGGCACGGTCCGCTTCATCAACCTGCAGACCGTGAAGTCCAAAGTTGGCGACCTGGTGGTCATGAACCGCCAAGGGTCGATCGCCGTGGTCGACGAGAAAGGCCGGGAGCGCGAGCGCTACGCGGTTGTGTACGGTGCCAAGCTAAAGGTCACCGAGGGCGAGCAGGTCCAACTTGGGCAGGTGTTGGTCGAGTGGGATCCCTACACGTTCTCTATCCTGACCGAAATCGGCGGCACGGTGCAGTTCAAGGACCTGCAGGAAGGCGTCACACTGCATGAAGAGGTAGACGAAGTCACTGGCTTGTCGCGCCACGTGGTGGCGGATTCGCCTGACGAGAAGCGGCAGCCGGCGATCGTCATCAAGGGCAAAACCAGCAAGCGGTACCTCATGCCCTCGCGCGCCCACCTGATGGTGCAGGACGGCGACGCCACTTTCCCGGGAGATGTGCTGGCGAAGATTCCACGTGAAACCACCAAGACGAAGGACATTACCGGTGGTCTGCCGCGCGTGGTCGAGTTGTTCGAAGCACGCAAGCCGCATGAGACCGCAGTCATCAGCGAAATCGATGGCGTGGTCAAATTTGGCGAGGTCGCGAAGGGCCAACGCAAAATGTACGTGGTAGCCGACAATGGCACGGAGAAGGAATACTCGGTGCCGCGCGGCGTCCACATCAATGTGCAGGAGGGCGAGCGCGTCCGAGCGGGTGAGCCACTCATGGACGGCCCGCTCAATCCGCACGATATCCTGGCCGTGCTGGGCGAAAAAGAGTTGCAGTCTTACCTGGTGAACGAAATCCAGGAAGTCTATCGCCTGCAAGGTGTGAACATCAGTGACAAGCACATCGAGGTGATTGTTCGCCAGATGATGCGCTGGCGCAAGGTGGAGGACGTGGGCGACACCCAATTCCTGCTGGAACAGCAGGTGGACAAGTTCAGGTTCGCCGAGGAGAACGATCGCGCGATTAAAGAGGGTGGCCGACCCGCTACGGGGCGACCGCTGCTGCTGGGCATCACCAAGGCCTCGCTCTCGACGGACTCCTTCATCTCCGCGGCGTCGTTCCAGGAGACCACGCGTGTGCTCACCGAGGCTTCCATTCAGGGAGCGGTGGACCACCTGCGCGGGCTCAAGGAGAACGTCATCGTGGGACGGCTAATTCCCGCCGGCACGGGCATGGAGTACTATCGCAACGTGCGCCTCTCGCCGGAAATGGAAGAGGCGGCGGCCAAGGTGCAGGAAGAAGTCTCGGCGGCGTACGAAGAGGCTGAGCGCGCTCTCGAGCTTATGCGTCACGAGGGTGAGACCGAGGAGCTGGCCGCGGAGTAGGCCGAAGCAATATTGAGCGGGGCGACGTACATCGCCCCTTCTGTTTGTGGTCGCGATGCACGCCAACCCTAAACAATTCGAACGCCACGCGGCCAGCGAGAATATTTATCGGTTGCGCCCGCAGCCCTCGGGCAATACTCTAGGCCCATTGATGTTGAGCTTCCTGCGGCTGCTGCGGCTTGCTACTTGGCGCGCGTTTCAGCATGACGCCTTTGCTGTGGCCAAGGCTTCTGCCTATTCGTCCATCCTCAC
>QIAR01000733.1 GCA_003225595.1 Acidobacteriota bacterium
TCCACCGCTTTTGCCCTAAATTGCGCGGATTCGATTTCTTGCATCGCCTGTTTGCCGACGGCCCCCTTGATCTTCTTTCGCGGGAAGGGAAGAGGATAAGGCGAGTCGTTCCGTGCCGGGTGCGATAAACGCCGGTATAGATCGTCAGTCGTGGCGGGGGACAGTTTAGCTCGACTTGCGGTCACCAACTCCGGCTTCATGCTTGTCAGCGAAATTGGCTGATCGCCATCGTTGGTCACGATCAGAAACACCGGTAAAAAACCTTCGTCCCGATAACTTACCGAGAAGATCTGTGCCTTGTCGGCCATATCATACGGGTCTATCGCTACCGTCACGCCTTCGGTGGGATGTTCATCGTGGGCAGGATATGTCTTGGCGGGTTGTGCGGCAGGCTTCGCGAACTGCTTGGAAGCGAGGCTGACAAGAGAAAGCAGCGCCATGGAACAGCAGAGCGCGGCGATCGTGCATTTTCGCGAGCCGGGATAAGTAAAGATTCCTTCCATACTCGATTATAGGATGCAAGCCCCCTGTACTCGCGGTCGCTGGCAAATCCTGGACGCACAGCGGTTAGAATGTTCCCTTCCATGTACCTGCTTTACAGCGCGCTGCTCGCGGGATGGCTGCTGGTCAGCCTGCCTTATTGGCTGATCCAGATGGGCCGCCACGGCAAATATCGCGCCGGTCTCGCGGGGCGTCTGGGGAAACTTCCGCCGCGGCTGATGGCGCCGTGGTCCAAGCCCGTAATATGGGTGCATGCGGTCTCTGTGGGCGAGGTACTCGCGGTCAGCGGGCTAGTTACCGAGTTAAGCCGATTTCCGGAGCATCAGGTTTTTATTTCCACAACGACCGATACCGGCCAGAAACTGGCCCGAAAGCGTTTCGGGGAGGACAACGTTTTTTATTTCCCTCTGGATTTCGCTTTCGCTATTCGACCGTACTTACAGGCCTTGCGCCCGCAGTTAATCGTGATTGCAGAAACCGAATTCTGGCCCAACTTTCTACGCCTGGCGAAAGAAGCCGGGGCGCGGATTGCAGTGGTAAACGCCCGCATTTCCGACCGCTCCTTTCCTGGATATCGGCGCCTGCGCCGCTGGCTGACCAGGGTACTGGCAAATGTTGATTTGTTTGTAACGCAGACTGATGAAGATCGAAGGCGGCTGTTGGAGATTGGCGCAGCAGCTCAGCGGGTGGAGGTCACCGGAAATTTGAAATTTGATATTTCACCCCCTGCGCCGCCTCCCATAGTCGGATGCCTGCGCAATGCATTTCATGAGGCTGGCGCCAGTCCGGTTCTGGTTTGCGGCAGCACCGTAGATGGCGAGGAGCCCCTGTTGCTGCGCGCATTCGAAAACGTTCTCGCCAGCCACCCTCGTGCGCTGATGATCCTGGCACCGCGGCACCCCGAGCGCTTCGTCGAGGTTGCCGCGCTACTATCGAAACTCGGCGTTCGCTTCTGGAAACGCTCGCTCTGGAGCGGGGAGCCAATTGCCGGCGGTGTGTTTTTGGTCGACACGATTGGCGAACTCGCTGTGCTCTACTCTCTGGGAACTCTGGCATTCGTTGGCGGCAGCCTGGTTCCCCGTGGCGGGCACAACATCATCGAGCCGGCACAGTACGGCGTGCCCATTATCGTCGGCACGCACACAGACAACTTTCGCGACATTGTAGGTCTGTTCCAGAGTCGCAATGCCGTCAAAGTAGTTGGACCCGCCGAGCTTCCTTTGGCATTTATGGAATTGATTTCCGATGAGGCGGAGCGAGTTGCGCTGGGGCGCCGGGCTGCAGAAACCCTGCGTGCACAACAGGGAGCGACGCAGAGAACGGTCGCGGCACTGGAGGGCATACTGCCCCTGAAGACTGCGCTTCCCACGGCGGGCAGCGAATGAACCTCCTTTCTTCACTCGTTGAGCTCGGTGTGCGGGCACGTAACGCGCTCTACGATCACGGCACACTGAGGGCACGACGGCTTCAGGGACCGGTGATCAGCATTGGCAATCTGTCTGTTGGCGGATCGGGAAAAACGCCATTCGTAATCCTGCTAGGGGAACTGTTAAAGGCCCGCGGTTTGAAATTTGATATTCTCTCCCGTGGCTACGGACGCCAGACACGCGGGGTTGCCTTAGTGGATCCCGGCGGCTCGGCTCGCGATTTCGGCGACGAGCCTCTGCTCATTGTCCGACGGTTGCACATGCCGCTCATCGTCGGGGAAGATCGTTACGCGGCTGGTGTTTTCGCCGAAGCCAATTTCGGTCCACAGTTGCATCTTCTGGACGACGGTTTCCAGCACCGCGCCCTCGCTCGCGATTTCGATATCGTTCTAGTGACTCCCGACGATGCTCGTGATCGCCTGCTGCCGACAGGCCGTTTACGCGAAGCGCTTAGCTCTCTCCGTCGGGCCGACGCGGTAGTGCTCACCAGCGGCGCTTCGGCTGAGAACTTTCCTGTGA
>QIAR01000724.1 GCA_003225595.1 Acidobacteriota bacterium
AGAATCCCGACATTATCCTCCTTGGCACTGACCAGGGCGCGACTCTCAGCGTCAACGGTGGCGAGACTTGGAGTTCGTGGTACAACCAGCCAACCGCGCAGTTCTATCACGTCATTACCGACAATCAATTTCCATACTGGGTTTACGGCGGGCAGCAGGAAAGCGGCAGCGTTGGCGCGGCCAGCCGCAGCGATTTCGGCGAGATCAGTTTCCGTGATTGGTATCCAGTAGGCGTAGAAGAATATGGTTACGTCGCTCCTGACCCGTTGAATCCGAACTTGATCTATGGTGGCAAAGCAACCCGCTTCGACCGCACTACCGGCCAGACGCAGGACATCTCTCCGATGGTGCTTCGCACTGGCAAGTATCGGTTCAACCGCACCGCTCCGCTAATCTTCTCGCCGGCGGACCCGCACATCCTGTACCTGGGATCGAACGTGCTGTTCAAGACGACCGACGGTGGCAATAGTTGGCAGATCATCAGTCCCGACCTCACACGCGCAGATCCGGGAGTGCCGCCGACCTTAGGAGTCTTTGTGGAAGCGGATGCGGATAAGGGTAAGCACCGCGGTGTGATTTACTCGATTGCACCGTCGCCCAAAGATGTCAACCTGATCTGGGCGGGCACAGATGACGGTTTGATCCATGTGACCCGCGATGGCGGAAAGAGTTGGCAGAACGTCACGCCGCCAGAACTTACGCCGTGGGGCAAGCTGGCCCAGATGGACGCGTCACACTTCGATACTGCAACGGCTTACGCTGCGGTCAACCGCTTCCGGCTCGACGACCTGCACCCATATATTTACCGTACGCACGACAGTGGCAAAACGTGGCAGAAGATCGTAAACGGAATTGCTGATAGCGAGCCAGTCAATACGGTGCGCGAAGATCCCGAACGCAAAGGCCTGCTCTTCGCGGGCACCGAGCGCACGGTTTATCTTTCTTTCGATGACGGCGACCACTGGCAATCGCTGCGACTGAATCTGCCCGCCACCTCGATCCGCGATCTGGTCGTCCACCAGGACGACATTGTCATCGGCACTCATGGCCGGTCGTTTTGGATTCTCGACAACATCACTCCCCTACGCCAGCTTAATCCGCAGGTGGCTGGCTCCCAGGTTTACTTCTTTGTTCCGCAGGCCACTTATCGGATGCGCCGGAACAACAACACCGATACGCCGCTTCCCCCGGAAGAGCCAGCAGGCAAGAACCCGCCCGATGGCGCTATCCTGGACTACTACTTGAAACCGGCAGCTTCTGGACCCGTCGTGCTCGAAATCTCCGACGAGCCGGGCAAGCTTGTGAGACGTTTCTCGAGTGCCGACAAGCCCGAACCCGTGAATGAAAAAGATCTCGTCGTTCCGGCGTACTGGATACGGCCGCCACAGCTTCTTTCGGCGGAATCGGGTATGCACCGGTTTGTGTGGAACCTGCATTATCCGCCGCCGGACGCGCTCGAGCACGAATATCCGATCTCGGCGATTTATCACGATACGCCGCGCTATCCGCTTGGTCCCGCGGTGTTGCCTGGGAAATACACCGTCAAGCTTATGGCTGGCGGGGCGAGCTACACACAACCGCTGACTATCAAAATGGATCCGCGGGTAAAGACTTCACCAGCGGGCTTGCAGCAGCAGTTTGAATTGGAGATGAAGATCACTGAGGCCATGCATCGGAATTATGACGCGCTCCAGCAGTTGCGCAAGGTTCGAAGCCAATTGAAGGACTTGAGACAGCGTGCCGGACAAGGCCCCACAGCCAACGCAATCACTGCGCTTGAAAAAACTTTGACGGAACTCGAAGGCAGTAAAGGAGGATTTGGGGCCCAATACCTGAGTACTTCAGAAGGCAGGAGTCTGGCACGGCTTAATTCTGCCTTGACCTCATTGCTTGGGACAGTTGATAGCGCGGATGCAGCGCCCACCACACAGGCAATCGGCATGTTCGGAGATGTACAGCAAGCGCTCGAGCAACAACTGTCGCGTTGGCAGGAAATCAGAAAGCAAGAGATTCCCACGCTCAACGCAACAATTCGACAAGCTGGGCTCTCGCCAATCAATGTTGAGGTCGAAGCGGGAACAGCAAAGAAATAGGACAGAAATCGCAGGCAAGGTAACTGCCCTATTGGTCTCACGGCAGTTGATCTTCACGCGGATTTTTCGTGTTTGCGCAGAATCGCATAAGTTAGAACGAGGACCGCCTAGACTTGCGAGTCTCTTTCGGCAAGGTAGCGGCACAGAGCATCCTGCCACGACGGCATGCTGAGTTGGTACTGATGCAGGCTTTTCGGA
>QIAR01000725.1 GCA_003225595.1 Acidobacteriota bacterium
TGAGTGAGCAACCCAACTCTAGGTTCACGCGTCTTAAGAGCGTCGCCAGAGCCAACGAGTTTGGCGACGGTGGGGGCGAATCCGCTTGAGTTGTCAAGGCTAGGGCTAGGTTGTACACTTCTTCCCTGAGCAGTTCCCTCCTGGAAGTGCTGCTGGGTAGGTCCCCGGGACCCCATGACCGTTTTCTCTGTTCTCGTTACGTTTGACCTCGTAATGAAGAGTTCTTTGATTGTCGGGGAGACTGCGGGTCTGGTGCTTATCGGGCTGGGCCTCATCCTAATGGCGTTGGTATTGCGACGGCTCGTGTCCTCGACGATTATCTTGCGGACATCGGAAGATACAACCGTGGGGCGACGCAGGCTGCAGGCTTATTGGGGAGCTTCCGTGCAGCGAACGCGCTGCGCGGCCCAGGCCCGCGCTGGCTGGCAACGAACTCAATACTTTGCCCACAAGGTTCGGTTGGCCCTTAGCAACTTGTACCAACGCCTGGTACACGGCTATTCTCGGCGTCTGCCCCAATGGCAGGCAGCTCTGATTGTATCGGGGATGTGTGGGACTTTCCTGCTGGGATGGGTGCTCGGCAATGCCCGTCGCCCGGCCTCCTCCGTCAATCCCACTGGTGCAGTCTACCGCGCGAATCAGGTCCAGCCAAAAGCGCGCGTTTTCAAATCGACCTCAGCCCAACGTTTCCGAGATGACGAGCCCGAGGTCGTAGTTCGTCACTTTCCGGCGGCGGATAGCCCAAAAACAAATGCTGGCCTGATCTCAGTCGAGACCAACCAGGCTTCTGTGAAGCACGTCTCCGATCCGAGATCAAACCAACAAGACGTTCCTGAGGTCGTGATTCGTCACTTTTCGACAGCGAATAGCTCAAGGACAAATACCGAGCCAGTCGTACCCAGGATCGACCAACCTTCTGTGAAGCACATTTCTGATCTGTAGGTGATAGCTTCTCCTCTCCTGACAACAGCCGGGCGCCCCGCCGTGCCGGTACCGAACCCGAGGTGATCGCGACTGCCCGAAAACGCTGAAGTTTCTTTGGCTTATCAAATTGCCGATACAAACCCTAATGCCGAGATGCCGTCTTACAAGTAGCCGATTCTTAAGAAGGGTAACTACTTGAAGCAGGTAGCGTCGCTAATCTGCGCGCTTATGTTGGCTGTGCCTGTCGCTGCGGCACAGAACTGTGTCCCGAGACAGCCTCCCAGCGCGGATTCTCCAGTGCAAACCGGTTCCCAGACGGAGGAGCCCGCAAGCGAACAGGGACGACCCCAGTCAACTCAGACGTCGAACACAAAAGCAGCAACGGCACAGTCTGACGCTAAAGTACCTGCGACGGTAAATCCACCCACCATACAGACGCAACCGCCGGACGCGCCTTCGATCTACGTACCCCTGTCCGGACGTGGCAAGTTCAACCTATTTGTAAGGCGGACCTACTCGCCATACACTTTCGCCTCCGCGGCTTTTGGAGCCACTTGGGCGCAAATGTGGGGCCAGTGGTATCAGTATGGTGGCGGTATGCAGGGCTGGGGTAAGCGGTTTGGCGCCAGTCTGGCCGATACCGAAGCCCGCAGCTTCATACAGACATTCGTGCTGTCAACGCTATTGCACCAAGATCCCAGGTATTTCCCCTCTCAGAAGAAGCATCTGATGGCGCGCGCATGGTATGCCGGAACCCGGGTGCTCGTGACCAAGAACGATAAGGGCGATAACACTTTCAATGAATCGGGAGTGCTCGGAGCGCTGTTCACCAGTTCGTTGCAGAACGCTTATTACCCGCGAAGTGATCGAGGCTTCGGCGACACCATGAGCCGGTTCGCCGGGGCCATAGGCTCGGACGCCACTTCCAACATGCTCCGCGAGTTTTGGCCCGACATCAAGCGCATTTTTCGCAAGCACGAGCCAGAGAGAATCAAGAAGATGGAGCAGAAAATTCCAGGACGACTCCAAGGCATGGCGCCGCAGCCCTTTTCTAGGGAATAAGCTCTGGATAGGCACCCAGCTCTCATTGACTCGCGGAGGGTGCGTACTGAATTTCGAGCGAACCGCCGGGATGACTGGAACCTCAATCCCGAACCAGCACCGGGAGCCTAAGGCATGATTTATGAAGAAGGTATAATCGTCAATGTCGGTGTGTTCGTTAGTGCCAAGGGGCGAGGGCTCCGACAAAATATGCACCAGCAAGTTGGCGCCCCGAGCAACGTTATTTTTTGATATGGAATTACTTACCAATGGCCCCGTAGCTCAGATGGATAGAGCAGCGGTTTCCTAAAGGGCTGCTTCCCATGACCTCTCATGCGGATTCAATCACTTACAGTCTGCCCGGTGCTCTCACTCGGAGATAATTGCTCTCATTCGGCGCCTATTGTGCGCCGTATTGTGCGCTGGTTTTTCGGGCGGACATAAGGGCCATCAGGCTAAGGGCCATCAGGGTTCATCTCCGGAAAGCGAAACCGCATAAAGAGCATGGGCTTCTTCCCCCCTTATTGTGTCGTCCTTTCCTTAGTGTTTTTGATTCTCCGGGACTTGCTAGCGCGCCTGCTCTGCGCCGACT
>QIAR01000726.1 GCA_003225595.1 Acidobacteriota bacterium
CTGCGCGACGTGACGGCAACCGTCGAAAGCCCGTACCTGATCTGCGCCTCCATTATGAGCAAGAAGCTGGCCGAGGGCATCGATGGCTTGGTGCTGGATGTGAAAACCGGCAGCGGCGCGTTCATGAAAACCGAGAAAGAGTCGATCTTCCTCGCTGAACTCATGGTCGAAACCGGGAAGCAGATGGGCAAGAAGATGGTCGCGCTGATCACCGATATGGACCAGCCTCTGGGCTGGAAGGTGGGCAATGCTCTCGAGATCGAGGAGTGCATTGAGGTGATGAAGGGCGGAGGCCCAACCGACTTGCGCGAGCTCTGTTTAGAACTCGCTGCCTGGATGCTCTACCTGGCCGGCCGCACTACCAGCGTTAACCATGGCCGCGAGTTGGCTGTCGAAATCATCAGCAGCCAATCCGCACTGGAAAAATTCCGCGAGATCATCTGGCTCCAAGGTGGCGACAGCAGCGTCATTGACGATCCCGCCCGCCTCCCGCAAGCGCAGCACAGACTGCCGATTCTGAGTCCCGCCACCGGGTTTGTGGGCGCCATCCATTGCGAGCAGGTGGGCATCGCCAGTTTGGTCCTTGGGGGCGGCCGCGAGAAGAAAGAGGATGCGATCGATCCCGCCGTCGGCCTGGTTCTGCACAAGAAGGTCGGCGACCCTGTTCACGCGGGCGAGCCGCTCTGCACGATCCGTTACAACTCCGACGCTCGGCTCAGGGACGTGCGGCGCCTGCTGGAGCAGGCGTACCGCATTGCAGAGCAGCCTCCACGGGAAGTGCGGCCGTTAGTCCACCGTGTCATTTCCGGACAAGGAGCACAGACATGACTACCCGCGGTCGGGCGCGCCGCTCGGGTTTTCCAGCCACTTCGCCGAGTCTGAGGATCGCGGGATTTCTAAATTGCGCGACATGGGGGTGCACGTGGCGCGTCTGACGGGGATTCTCGGTCTGGCTACGATGCTCGGCTTGGCATTCCTATTCTCCAGCAATCGCCGGGCTATCCGGGTCAAGACAGTGGTATTGGGTCTCGGTCTGCAATTCGTTTTCGCCTTCTTCGTCCTACGCTTTACGTTCGGCCGCAATCTCCTTGCCTGGGCGGGCAATGCCGTCGGCAAACTTCTCAGTTACTCCTTCGCTGGCTCGCAGTTCGTGTTCGGTGAGTTGGGCAAAAAGGGCGGCCAACTCGGTTTCTTCTTCGCCTTCCAAGTCTTGCCCACGATCATCTTTATCTCCGCTTTCTTCGCGGTGCTCTACTACTACGGCATCATGCAGTTCATCATCCGCCAGTTTGCGAAAGTGATGATCCGTATGGGCGCCAGCGGGGCGGAATCACTGGACGTAGCGGCCAGCATCTTCATGGGCCAGACCGAAGCTCCGCTCACCATTCGGCCTTACCTGCCATCCTTGACCCGCTCCGAGTTGATGACGGTCATGACAGCAGGCATGGCGCACGTCTCTGGCGGCATTATGGGCGCCTACATCCTCTATGGCGTGGAGGCCAAGCACCTGCTCAGTGCCGTCATCATGACCGCTCCCGGGACTGTCCTGATGGCGAAGATGTTCGTGCCGGAAACCGAGCAGCCACTCACAGCCGCGGACCGAAACCCTCCTCGCGTTCCGACTGTGTACCCTGTCACGGAGACGGAAGCTGCGGAAGGGCCCGGGGATGAAAACGTTCCTGGGGCCGTCCCCTCCGGCACCATTGTCACGGAAACGGAAGGGCCCAAAGATGAAAACGTTCTCGGGGCCATCACCCGCGGCACCGTCGACGGCCTGCACCTGGCGCTTAATGTCGCCGCTATGTTGATTTCCTTCCTGGCGCTGATCGCACTGGTGAATGGTATTTTCGGCGGTGTCCACAACCATCTGTTTGCTTGGTTCCCATCCAGCCTGGAGCAACTCTTCGGAGTGATCTTTGCCCCCATTGCCTTCGTGATCGGCATTCCCTGGAGGGACTGTGTCGCCGTTGGGAACCTCCTGGGCACACGCATGGTGATCAACGAACTGGTTGCCTACTCCATGCTGGGTGCGCAGAAAGGCCTACTCGATCCGCGTTCCTTCGCCATTGCTACCTTCGCCCTATGCGGGTTCGCCAACTTCAGCTCGATTGGTATTCAGATTGGCGGCATCAGTGCCCTGGCGCCAAACAAACGCGCCGATCTGGCCAAACTTGGCTTCCGCGCAATGATCGCCGGTACGATGGCAAATCTGATGTCTGCCTCCATCGTCAGCATTTTGCTAAAGTGACGGCCCTAATGGCGACGTTTGAAGTACTGTACGGCGCGCTCGTGAGCTTCTGCTTCTTCCCGCGTATTGAAGGTTCCGAGGTTGCGACGTTTGCCGGTTTTCGGATCGTTCTTACGAGAGTAAAGCCGATACTTTCCGGATTTGAGTTTCCGAATCATTTTGCCTGTCGGGATTCTATGATTCGGCCGAGTACTAAAGGGTTGGTGGTTGGCACAAATCGGTTTACTCAAGCCTCTCTTGAGCGAGGGGGCTTGATGCAAGCCTCTTCAAGGAAGGCGGGCTTGACGACCAGAGGTGCACGTGAATTACTTATGGGAGGGATTCCGCGTACATACTCCGTTTAAAAATTACTAGCACGTGACAATAGTGACCCGCAAACTTTCAGAAATCGAAATGCTCTTGGCTGCGCTGGGGCGCAGCTTCTACGCCAGGGGCTGGGCGCTGGGGACGAGCGGAAACTTCAGTGCCGTCGTGAGCCGTGATCCTTTCCGTATAGCAATCACCTCCACTGGATTGGACAAGGGCAGTCTCACTCCGGACCAACTTGTGCAGGTTGATGCTAACGGAACCGTGACAGAGGGATCGGGGCAAGCGTCCGCTGAGACAGCATTGCACCTGGTGGTCGTCCGTGCGCGTGAGGCTGGCGCTGTGTTGCATACCCACTCTATCTGGAGCACAATAATTTCTGAGCTTCACGCGGCCCAAGGCGGCATATGGATTGAAGGTTACGAGATGCTGAAAGGGCTGCAGGGCGTGAAGTCGCACACGCATCGCGAGTGGCTGCCCATTGTTGAAAACGACCAGGACATGGCAAGGCTGGCTGGGGTCGTCGACAGGACGCTGACGCAACATCCAGAGGCTCATGGATTTTTGTTACAGGGCCATGGCCTCTACACTTGGGGTGGGGATCTCGGTCAGGCAAAGCGCCACCTTGAGATCCTGGAGTTCTTGTTGGAGGTAATTGGACGGACCCGTTAGGGCTTCCACCCGTTGAGGTTTGAGTGCACTGCGTCCGAGCTGGGAGAAAGAAAATATGGCGATCGTCAGGATACCGGATGAAAATCGGACTCTGTGTGACCCAGCAGCTATTACCGCACACTTGGCGAGCATCGGAATCGATTACGAACGGTGGGAGCCGGCGCACGCTGTCGAACCCGACGCAGCGCCCGAAGAAGTCCTTGCGGCTTATAGCGCGGAAATAGACAAGCTCAAGGTGCATGGTGGCTATGTCACGGCGGATGTGATTGATGTGAAACCCGAGACCCCAGGCTTGGAGGCGATGCTGGCTAAGTTCAATCGCGAGCACTGGCACAATGAAGATGAAGTGCGCTTCATCATTTACGGTCGGGGATTGTTTCACATCCGGCCACACGCGGGTCCCCTCACTGTGATCGAGGTGGAGGCTGGCGACCTGATCCGGGTACCGCGCGGCACCTGGCACTGGTTTGATCTGTGTGCAGATCGGAAGATCCGGGCGATTCGCCTATTCCAGGATTCTGCGGGCTGGACCCCTTACTATACGGACAGCGGGGTCGATCGCAAATACCAGCCGGTGTGTCTAGGACCATCGTATCTTCCCCCGCGGAGTGTTCTAACTCAGTCCTGACTGGAGCATGCGCAACGACTCGGTCCGTGCCATCCTGTTAGACATCGAAGGCACTACCACGCCTCTCGAATTTGTCTACAAGACACTTTTTCCCTACGCGCGATCACACGTACGGCAGTT
>QIAR01000721.1:0-1133 GCA_003225595.1 Acidobacteriota bacterium
ACGGCTCGCCCATCCCACGTCTGGTGTGCGGCGCTATGACCCGGCGGGCAGTCGCTCAGTCCGTGCGTGAACAGCGTAAACGGGAGCGTGAGCTTCGTCGCATCGACCGTACATGGCGCAAAATAGCCGAATCGCTTGAAGGTAAGGACGACATCCAGTCGAAGCGGCTGTTGTATGAAATAACGAAGGATCAGCGTGATCGCATCGAGGGCAAACCATTCATTGCCGAAAATCGGCTTCGCCCAGCCCCACCGCCCCTGAAGCCAGAACCAGGGTCGTGAGTGTAATGGCGATACAACCCACCGGCATATCTACTTCACGCCCTTTTCGGGATTCCACGAGCCTTGCAGCTTGCGGACAAAAATGATCTGCCCCACGTGATACGCATTGTGCGTGCCGATGTGAGCGATTTCCGAAGCCCAGGCCTGCAGCTTCTTGTCATCAACGGTTTCGACAAGCCTTTCCAATTCGGTCATCACCTGGTCGAGCTGCTTGACCGTATCGTTCCACTTTTTGCTGTCAAAGTTGGTGAAGGTTTCGTCGTTGTTGCCGCTGAATTTCTGCTCCGGCTCGCCCTTGAACTTGGCCAGCTCCCGCCCGTTCCAGAACAGCAGATGATTGGTCAGCTGTCCGACGGAGTGGTTCCCGCTGCCGCTCTTCCAGCTGGCCTGCTCTGCTGTAAGCCCTTCTACGGCTACGTTGATGGGCACGAACCAGTCTTTCTCGTTATGGGTGGTGCGCAACTGCTCCAGCAGTATGCTGTGCAGCGTCGCTGGCTTGGGGTTTTGCGCGTAGGCGTGAAACGACAGGGACAGAACTAGAAACGCAACGATGGTTTTCATACCCGCATAGTCCTTAAGAGGATTAGACGTAAGCAGCACGTCTTGGCTAGCAGGCGATTTCACAAGCGACCGGGATTGGTTGTGAAATGGCGCTGTTTGAACAACTTCGACGGAACGACCCTTCTAGAGCTGCCTTTTGTAGGCTACGACCTCTTCAAAGCCAGCCGCAGACAAAGCTTCCGCGACGCGGTTAGAGCGACCGTAGGAGTCTGCGAAGCTATTGCTTTAACGAAACTGTCTTGGGGTCTTGCGCCTTCTGTCGCGGCTTCGTCTTGTTCGCAGCAGGTGCCT
>QIAR01000721.1:1180-3538 GCA_003225595.1 Acidobacteriota bacterium
CTCATGTTGCTGGCATGCTGCTCCTGCTTCTGGTCCTTCTTGCCAGCAGCCTGCTTGGCCGACGCCGGTTTTACCTGCGCTGTCTTAGCCTGAGCCTGTTTGGACGGCGACTGCGTGGCCTGGGCTTGTTTCGCGTTCTTGTTGGCGTCTTTGTGATGGCGTCGCCAGAACGCGACTTTTGCGAGGCGGCTATGGTGCTGCTTATTCTTATTTTTGTTGGCATTGTTCCCGCCAGTCTGGGCCATCGTCAGCGCGCTGAACAGCACCAGGCTGACCACAAGGCTCAGGGTAGTTCTGATTGCTTTACTCATAAAGCCTCCCGGTTTCGGCAATTGTGCAGTGGTTAATGGAGGGCTCACAAGTGACGAAAGGGAACACCTAGGGGAATCGGGGCAGAGTGCGATTTCATGCTTCCTTGCTGACAGCTTTTCGAAAAACGCCATAAACGTTGTTCACAGGTAGCACTCTGCTTCGAATCCCGAAAATCCAACTGAACTGGGCTGGTTAATGTTGTGATTACACCGACTATGTTTGGGCGCCACCTACTGCCGCTTATGACATAGCTTGGCTCTGTTGACATCCTTTGTGCCACTGCTTGCATGAGGGCAGGCTTGAGCTATGCTGCAGGTAGCTCGGGCGGGACCGCTGCAAAACCATGGCCGAAGTTGGTTTGGTGCGCTTTGCACAAGTGGCTTTGGATGTAGCCCAGGCCACGGTGCCACGCTATCGCACGTGCTGAACCAGGGTCGTGAGTGTAATCGTCGATTTTACGCCAACTACCCTTTTGAGATACTGCCAACTCCACGGCTTCCATTGACTTGCCTACCCCTCCGCCATAGCATTCTTGCGCATGCTTGGCCAGATCATCTCGCACTACCGCATCATCGAGAAGCTCGGCGGCGGCGGCATGGGCGTGGTCTATAAAGCTGAGGACGTAAAACTCGGTCGCTTTGTGGCTCTCAAGTTCCTGCCTGACGACGTAGCCAAAGATCCGCAAGCCCTCAGCCGCTTTCAGCGTGAAGCCAAAGCTGCCTCCGCACTGAATCATCCGAACATCTGCACGATCTACGAAATTGACGACCTGCACGGCCAGGCGTTCATCGCGATGGAGTTTCTGGATGGCGCAACGCTGAAGCACCGCATCGCCGGAAAGCCCATGGAGACGGATGTATTACTTGGTCTGGCGATTGAGATTGCCGACGCGCTCGACGCCGCCCATTCGGGAGGCATCGTCCACCGCGATATTAAGCCTGCAAACATTTTTGTAACGGGGCGTGGCCACGCCAAGATTCTCGATTTCGGGCTGGCGAAGGTGACGCAAGCGGGCAAGCTGATGCAAGCGGCAGGCGTGAGCTCGCAGCCTACCGCAATTAGCGAGGAGCACCTAACCAGCCCCGGCGCGGCGCTGGGTACGGTGGCGTATATGTCGCCGGAGCAGGCGAAGGGCAAAGACTTGGATGCGCGCACTGATCTCTTCTCCTTTGGCGCTGTGCTTTACGAGATGGCAACCGGCACATTGCCCTTCCGAGGTGATACTTCGGCGCTCATTTTCCAGGCGATTCTGGATCGCACGCCGGTTTCTCCGATTCGACTTAATCCCGATATTCCCGCTGAGCTAGAGCGAATTATTAACAGGGCCTTGGAGAAGGATCGTAACCTGCGGTACCAGCACGCCTCAGAGATGCGGGCGGAACTGCAACGGCTGAAACGCGACACCGAATCCAGCCGGAGCGCAGTCGTGGGGGCGGTGGAACTGGTCGCACCGAGCGCGGCGCAGACGCCGAGTGGGAGGATAGCGCCAACAGCCATGGGCGAGGCGATCGCGCCCCAGATTCCAATTTCGGGAACTGTGGCTGCGGCCGGCAGTGGCAGGCGGCGCTGGATCGCTGGGTTAGTGATAGCCCTGATTCTAGTGCTGGTTGGAGCTGTTGCTTTTATGTCCCACAGCCGAAGCCAGCGGGAGATTTCCTCGATTGCCGTGCTGCCTTTTGTCAATGCCAGCAACGATCCGGTAGTGGTGCAGTTTGAAATCCACAGGGCTGGCAATGGTCTGTCGCCTGTGGGAAACTTGTGGGCATGCCAAAGCGCAATCTTCGGATCGTAAAGCGGGTCAGGAATGTGCCAGTGCTCGGAATCTGTGAGTATTGTAACGCGCAATTCTCAGGAGACCCTGACATGGGAAATGCACAGTCTGCCATCCAAGACCAGTTCAACGCGCACAAGTGCAAGCGTTTAGATGCCAGCCAGAACGCCGTGCGGATCGTGAGAGAATCAACGAGTGACAAATAGCAACCAGCTCACTTCGGGACTTCCCAGTCCTTTGGGTTGTCGAATAATGTAGGGTTGTCGGGATAAACT
>QIAR01000190.1 GCA_003225595.1 Acidobacteriota bacterium
AACGAAGCCACCACCTTCGTAACCGATGCCAATCTCAGCGTGGGTGGCAAGGATGTGCCTGCGGGCAGCTACACCATTTTCACCATTCCCAACCAAGACAAGTGGACGCTCATCATCAGCAAGAAAACTGGCGAATGGGGCATCCCGTATCCTGGCGAAGGCGATGATGTGGCGCGGGTCGACATGAACGTGTCGAAGCCCCCCTCGCAGGTTGAGAACTTCACCATCGATTTTGACCAGAAGGGCGACAGCTGCACGATGCGCATGGATTGGGAGAATACCCGGGCGACTGTGGACGTCACCGAGAAGAAATAGCACAGAAACTGAGTAACTTGTTGTGGGAATTGCCCGGGAGTTCGGATCCCGTAAACCGACTGTAGTGTAGTGTCCCGCAACTTCGTGGCGTAAGTCCGGCGCTGGAGCGAAGTGAAGGGTCCGTGCAACTACGCGGCTTGCTGTGCGAACGCCTGAAGCAGAGGTGAGGCTCATCCTATACAAATGCTGATTGTTTGTTTCTCGAAAATCGGTAGTGGGTCAGTCTCGGAGAGAAGGTGAGTTAAAATTCAGCATCATGCAACGTTCGCATAAACTCGTGATGTTGGGCACATTGGCTTTGCTCCTGTCTTGTTCTGCAATCCCGCCTTCTGGAAGCGTCCCGACTGTCCAAATTCCGCCGGGAATGCGCGCTCTAGATATGCATGTTGACGAGGATGTTTTCGTCGCGGCTGGCGACCACGTGGATGTGCTACTTACGATTAAGCAAGGTCAAACCAGCACTGTGATTGAGAATGTGGAAGTAGCCGCCGCGAACCAAAGCACTCGCGTGGTGACATTCTTGGTGTCTCCCGACGATGCACGGAGGGTGATGATTGCGGGTGAGCAAGGACAATTTAGATTGCGGCTGTGGAAATCAGACTGACCCCTACCCGAAAATCGGCTCGCTGGCATGGCAATCGCGCTAGAATGTTTGGGTACAAATTCCCTTTGCGAGCGAGCGGGAGGCTCTCCCATGCCAATCTACGATTACTTCTGCAATGATTGCCGCAAGAGTTTTGAACTCGTCCTCACCCTAAAAGAACATGACGCGGAAAAGATCAAGTGCCCCAAATGTGGCGGCAAGAACGTTGAGCAGGCGGCGGCCTCGTTTTTCGCAGTAACCTCCAAGAAAAGTTGAGACGCCGCGTCTGAGCCGTGCCGAAATACTGAACCTGCGCAAAGTGAGGGAAGAACCTCACCTCATCGCGCCAGTAGCCGTGAAGCCTTAAGCAGTCGAACAGCTTCCTCAAAGGCTACGCCGGTTTCCAACGCAGCACGGGCTTGCGGGCGGCGGCGACTTCGTCCAATCGCGAGACCCGTGTGGAGTGGGGCGCGTCGAGCACGATCTTCGGATCTTCTTCGACTTCCTCGGCGATTGAACGCATGGCTTCGATGAAGAGATCGAGTTCTTCTTTGGACTCGCTCTCAGTCGGCTCAATCATCAGCGCACCCGGCACGATCAGCGGGAAGGCTGTCGTGTAAGGATGGAATCCGTAGTCGATCAGGCGCTTGGCGATGTCCATCGTCTTCACGCCTTTCTTCGCCTGCAGTCTGTCGCTGAACACGACTTCGTGCATGGTTGGCGTCGGGTAGGGTAGATCGTATGCGCCTTCGATACCCTTGCGAATGTAATTGGCATTGAGAACGGCGTCTTCCGTTGTCTGACGAAGACCATCGGGGCCGTTGGCCAGGATGTAAGCCAGGGCGCGGACAAACATTCCAAAGTTGCCGTAGAAGGCGCGCACCCGCCCAACCGACATAGGCCGATCATATTCGAAACCCAGGGTGCCGTCAGGCTTGGTGATCACGACCGGCTTGGGCAGGAACGGCTCCAGCATCTGCTTCACGGCCACGGGTCCCGACCCGGGACCACCACCGCCGTGCGGCGTCGAAAATGTCTTATGCAGATTAAGGTGCATGACATCTACGCCAAAATCGCCAGGGCGCACTTTACCGACCAGCGCGTTCATGTTGGCGCCGTCCATGTAGAGCAGGCTGCCTTTCGCATGCATGATCTCGGCGATTTTGTGGATTTCCTGCTCGAAGATTCCCAGCGTGTTAGGGTTGGTCAGCATCAGCGCAGCGACATCCTCGTTCGTCTGCGCGGTAAGCGCAGCCGTATCCACCATGCCTCGGGCGTTGGATTTCAGGTTCTCGACCGAATACCCGACCATCCCCGCCGTCGCCGGATTGGTCCCGTGCGCGGAGTCGGGAATCAGAATCTTCTTGCGCGGATTCCCCTTCGATTGCTGGTATGCCCGCACCATCAAAAGTCCCGTGAGTTCGCCGTGGGCGCCGGCGGCTGGTTGCAGCGTGATTGCTTCCATGCCGGTGATTTCAGTTAGGCACTCGCTCAAGATCTTGATGATGCGCAGCGCGCCCTGGCAAATATCCTCCGGTTGACACGGATGTCCGTTGGCCAGCCCGTCGAGCCGCGACACCACTTCGTTCACTCGCGGGTTGTACTTCATGGTGCAAGAGCCCAACGGATACATGCCCAGATCAATGGCGTAGTTCCAGGTGGAAAGACGCGTAAAGTGGCGGATGATTTCAATCTCGCTCACTTCCGGCATGTTGCCGAGATCCTTTCTTTCGGCTGGACCCAAGAGCTTTGCCGTGTCTACTTCAGGCACGTCGAGCGGCGGCAGCTTCCAGGCGGCCTTGCCAGCCCCAGATTTTTCGAAGATCAGACCCTCGTTCTGGCTGACGTGACGGGTGGCTTTGCGGGTCATGTACTTCATCGCGCCACCTCTTCGATGTCGCTACGAACGTCGGCTTCTTTCATGGCTCGTGTCGAGCGTTCGCTTTCGGCAACCAGGCCGACGGCGGTGTCGATCGCGGTGCGCGTTGTCATCTCAGTGCAGCACCAAAGCGCTGCATTGCCTAACTCGGGATAAAGCTTCTTCAGTGGGAGCCCGCCCAAGATTTTGTGCCCGAGCAGGCGGCTGTTGATGGCGTAGGGATCTTCGCTGGTCTGCACGACAAACTCATTGAAGCGTGGCGCATTCGCAAAGAGCACTGTAGCGTGTATGCCGAATTGCTCAGCGGCGTAGGCCGTCTTGGCGAGGTTCTGTTTGGCCAATTCGCGCAGACCGGCTTTCCCATAGATGGTCATGAATATATTCACCATCAGCGCGATCAGTGCCTGATTGGTGCAGATGTTCGATGTGGCTTTCTCGCGACGAATGTGCTGTTCGCGGGTGGCGAGCGTGAGCACGAAGCCACGTTTGCCATTCTTATCGGTGGTCTGGCCGACCAGCCTTCCCGGCAGCTGGCGGACAAACTGTTCGCGAGTCGCGATCACCCCACAGTAAGGGCCGCCGAACCCAGGGGGCACGCCGAACGATTGCGCTTCCATGGCGATAATATCGGCCTGCCGCGGGGGCTCAACGATTCCGAGGGACACAGCTTCCGCGATCGAAACGACCAGCATAGCGCCATGCTTGTGGGCGATATCCGCGACCGCCGCGACATCTTCAATCGCGCCCAAGAAGTTGGGCGATTGGACTAGAACGCAGGCGGTGTCCTGTGTAATAGATCTTTCGAGCTCTTTGGGATCGAGACCGCCGCTGTCCGTGAACCCAGTGGTCGACACCGGCATGCCCTGGTGCCAAGCGTAGGTAGCCACCACTTCGCGATATTCGGGATGCACGCTGCGTGCGATTACCACGGATCGTCTCCCGGTGAGGCGAACCGCCATCATGACCGCCTCCGCCGCTGCGGTCGAACCGTCGTACATGGAAGCGTTGGCAACCTCCATACCGGTCAGCTCACAAATCATGGTCTGAAATTCGAAAATGGATTGCAGCGTGCCCTGCGAAATTTCCGGCTGGTAAGGCGTGTACGCTGTAAGGAACTCGCCGCGCGAGATGAGCGAGTCGATGATGACGGGGCGATAGTGATAGTAAACGCCGGCTCCGAGGAAGATCGCGTGGCCGTCACCGCTTTCGTTCGAGCGCTGGCGGAACCAGTCCACGATCTCGGATTCGGCCATCTGACGGGGAACGTTGAGATCGCGGTTGAGACGGTATTCGGCTGGGATGGAGGCGAACAGATCATCGATCGAGCGCGCGCCGATGGTTTTGAGCATCGCCTCCCTGTCGCCTGGCGATTTTGGCAAATAGCGCATAAGAGCCTCTATTCGATGTAACCGGTGGTCAGTTGAAATCGTACATGGGGCAGGCGGTTTGCGCGAAGATCAAAATACATTTTGTGGGATTCTTCCACGGCTAAACAACGAAGGACACGAGGTTATCACAAACGAAACCATTCCGATGTGAGGTTCTTCCTGTTCTTTAGTGTTCCTTTGTAATTGAAGGCTTTTCATGAGGCTAGTGCCCGCCCTCTTCGTTGACGAATTTCTCGTAATCAGCGGCGGAGAGCAGAGAGCCGAGTTCGCTGGGATCTTTGAGCGCAATCTTGATCATCCAGGCGCCGTGCGCGTCTTTATTGATCTTTTCGGGCGCAGTTGCAAGTTCTGCATTTACTTCGGTCACAGTGCCCGAGGCGGGTGCATAAAGATCAGACACAGCCTTCACCGACTCTACCGTGCCAAAGGTCTTGCCCGCAGTAACTTCGGCGCCCACCTTGGGCAGGTCCACGAAAACGATGTCGCCCAGCGACTCCTGGGCGTAGGCGGTGATACCGATGGTGCCGGTGTTGCCGTCGGCTTTGATCCATTCGTGTTCTTTGGTGTATTTGAAGTCGCTTGGATAGGCCATTCGGGTTCCTTTGGCTCCTAACTTTGGCTCCTCTCAATCGAATTCCTCAGTGCTCTTCTGTGTTCTCTGTGGTTAAGTTCTTTTCGGCCGTTTATAAAATGGCGTCGGCACTACCTGCGCCTTCACTCCCTGCCCACGGATCTCGACTTTCACCGTCGAGCCTACAGCTGCAAACTGCGGCGGAACATAGGCCAGCGCGATGTTCTTTTTCAGGAACGGTGCGAACGATCCACTGGTCACGTATCCGATTTCGCTGCCGGTCTCGTCCAGAACCTTGTAACCGTCGCGAGCAATGCCGCGCTCGATCATCTCCAGCCCGACCAGCATTCGCTTGACGCCCTCGGCCTTGGATTTCTCTAACGCAGCGCGCCCGATGAAGTCTGGCTTCTCCATTTTGCAGAAGCGGTCGAGGCCAGCTTCCCAGACATTGATGTTATCGGAAATCTCGTGGCCGTAGAGGGGAAGCTTGGCTTCCAGGCGCAAGGTATTGCGTGCGCCCAGCCCACACGGAGCAACGGCGAGTTCTTTGCCAGCTTCCAGAACTTTGTTCCAGACCATCGCACTGGTGGACTCATCCGGCGGGACGTAGATCTCGAATCCATCTTCACCGGTATACCCGGTGCGCGCGATGAGGGTATTCTTCAGTCCGCACACAGTGCCGCGCGTGACCCAATAGAACTTGACCGCGGAGAGGTCAGCGTCCGTCAACTTCTGGAGTAGCTCGACGCCTTGCGGCCCCTGAATCGCGATCTGGGTAAACTCGTCGGAAAGATTTTCGACCTTGCAGTTGAAGTGGCGCGTATTATCGCGGACCCAATTGAAGTCTTTTTCGCGTGTGCCGGCGTTGATGACCAGCAGGTAGTCGGTTTCAGCGAGACGATGGACAATAACATCGTCCACGAATGTGCCTTGAGGATAAAGCAACGCCGAGTACTGCGCCTGGCCGATGGCGAGCCTGGAAGCATCGTTCATCGAGATGTGCTGAACGGCATCAAGGGCATCAAGGCCGCTGAGGCGAATGTCGCCCATGTGGCTGACGTCGAAGATGCCCACGCTGGTGCGCACAGCATTGTGCTCGGCGATGATGCCGCCGGCCGAGGGATACTCGACAGGCATGTCCCAGCCATTGAATTCGACCATCTTCGCGCCCATCGCACGATGAACGGGATTAAGTGCGGTCTTGCGGATAGTCGGTGTGATCGCCTCGATTGACGGCAAGTAAAGTTTCCTCGATGAGAAACAGTAGCTGGGCTGCCGGGACGATGAACTCATTTACCCTAACATGTGCCCGGTGAGGCCATCAACCGCCGCATCAGGCAGCAAGGTCGCAGGCCGGAGGTTGCCCTACTCAATACGTGCTCCGATGGCCCAACGCAGTGATGGTTTTGGAGTCTAACGTTCGACGTGGCGCGCGGACAACCCGCCCGACCAGAGCCCGCCTGCCACCTGCGACCTTCCACTTCAAGCCTGAAAACGCACGCCAGACGCCTGAGTTAATGGTTACCAAAGGAACTTTCGGTCGGCAAGGCACCGCGCTACAGTTTGCGAATGATCACAAAACCTAAGGTGCTGTGCGCGCAATGCGAGCAGAGCGAGCAAAGATGCGAATGCGAGAAGTACTGCTGTTTTTGTCAGTCGCAACTTGATATCCGCCTGTGCCGGGACGGACTCTACTACTGCGAACATTGCCGGAGAGCCTGCGACTACAAGCCGGTCAGCTAAGCGTCCGTCTCAGTGATTAGTTCATTAATCTTTAGGCGCCTGCGAATTTGGAACCACATGCAGGAAACTCGGCGAAGGTGGTTAGGTTTTCAGCTCTTCTTTCGGACGCGCCAGAACGAACTCAGGCCAAAGTACCCGAAAGTCAGACAAAAGCAAATAGCTATGATTACCCGGCCCGGCCCGCTCTTCCCGGCTTCGAACTTGGCATATTCACGTGCCACCGCCAGGCCGCCTATGCCCGCCAAGAACAGGAAAACAAAGCCTGTGACCTCAAGCCAGAGCTGGTGCAGCACCCGGGCGCACGAGGCCGCGCTAGCGCGGCCGGCATTCATGAGCGCATTAAATGTCCGGTTGCGGCTGGCCTGCTTGGCCGCTACCCGCGCGAGAATACCGATTTTCCGGGCAGTCGAGAGGCTCACCATCCGTTCGATTTTATCAATGTTCAGCGATCATGTTCGGGGGTACAATACCCCCCACGGTGAGCAACGTCACGCAACCTTGTGACGTACAGAGCATCGAAAGTACTAGAAGTGCCAAGCGCTCCCCCGGGGTGCTGTGGCGCTTAAAGGGGGCCATGTGGATCAGCATCTTAAGCAATTAATGAAGGAACTTGGAGAAGCGATTAACGAGTCGCTGGCGGACTCGGAGCAGATTGCTGACGTCGTCTCCAAAATCAAAGAAGGGGGATACGACATCTTCCTGGTGCTGGAAGCCACGATCGGGGTCAGCAAGCAAGGCGAAAAGCCTACGGATAAGACCTCGCTGGTCACCACGCTCAGCAGCAACCCCGAATTGAAAATCAGCGATCAGGACCTCAAGTTCCTGAAATCTCTGCGTATCAAAATCGACGACGCAGCTTAAGTTCGGCGTCAATCTGCTTCCGGATCGTTGCCGCAAGTGCAGAGCGCCCCACGTTTTCCCGGTTTTCTTACTCCCGTGGTGGCACTTGATTTATTCAGCCTTGAAAAGCAGGCTTAGTGGTGGCACTTGATTTATTCAGCCTTGAAAAGCAGGCTTAAGTGAGTATCCATAACACCTAAGCCGACTTCCCCGTTTTGGGAAAGCAGCTCGTCGCGATCTTTTCTTGGCCGAGTCACGGCAGTTAGTAGCCACGATGTCAGGAATGCCCCCACCAAGTGGCGGGCTCTATACTCTGGCCTTGAAAAAATACCCGTGCGTCTGACCGTCAGGCTTTACATAACGTCCTACCACGCCGCCTTGCGGATCAATTCTATTTCCCTCGCTGGAGATTGCGCCGGGATATCAATGGGGATGAACTTCCCTTTGCTCAGGACGAAGCCGTGCCTCTTTCCGTCCTGACTGTTGTAGAATCCAACGATGATCGCCCGGTTCCCTGAAGTACCTTGGGCCGACACGGCTCATCTTGGGTTATCCCCATCGATTACGGCCCGGTACTTCTCCTCATGCCCTTCGGATTCCACCTAATGGACACCCTGCCCTTCGAAGTACCGCAAGCAGTGGCTCCAGGTTGGTCTTGGCTGTGTCCAGCTTTCGCCTTCGTGCCCGTTTAAGTCAGCAGTCTTGAAAGGTTTGACTATATAATCGAAGGGCTCGGTATTCTTGGCCCGGAGCAGCGTCGGGTCATCGGAGTGGGCCGTAAGATAAATGACGGGTATATCCATTTGTCTTTTGATCGCCTCGGCAGCCTGGATGCCGTGTAGCTCTCCCGCTAGCCGCCGATTCCAGTCAAGCCCAGTACATCGCCCGCTAATCAAGGGACAAATTAGCGTGACTTTACCTTTCCGTCAGCCGAACGATCGCCAGAATCTCCAGTGCTCACAAGTCTCCTTTAACTTCAAAATCCCACGCCCGCAGTAAATCTAACGGAACGTACTTCTGGTCTTTGTTCTTTTGCACCCACTCTTTGAGCTGAATCGAATGTTTGTAATCCGCTGGGGACAAATGCAATTTCCTAACGATCTCCTCGAAAGACGTCGGGCCGCTGTTCCGGGCGCTGTCCACATCCGGCTTGCCCCAATTCGGGTTCCCGCGTTTTTTGTTCACTCAATTCCTCGGGGCCTGGTCATGCGCCCAATTGCCTCTCCCCAGCTCTCTCGCTATTTTGAGGGGCAGTGGCACGGGCAGCATTGCGGTGCCCGTGGTCATTCTACGCTTGGCGACTGCCAGCGTTTGGCAATTCGACCTTACGAAAGCAGGAGAACGTTCCTTGCCCCGCAGATTGGCTTGGGCAGTGATTCCGAACTGGCCTACCTTGGATACACGACGGCGTACTTACGGTCTGACGCCGTTCCACCGCGGGCGACACTCACCCCACGCACTCTTTCGATCAATGATGTCCCTCTCGGCGTGTATATTGACGTAATACCGCAACGCGTGATGCAGGCTGCCCGATTTGTTTGTCGCCGGGGCCAGGCAGCACGACGATATGACCCCCGTGATCCTGCGCACTCCTCTATAATCGCTGCTCAAACTTCCGATGGCGTCTACCTCCCAACCCGTGAACCTCCAGCCGGCGGGGCGCCAGAGCTTCGGCACGCGCATGAACCAGTTCTGGCAGCGTGTCACCGACGGGCTTGAACTCAACCAGCTCTGGAATCAGTTTCGTACCGATGCCCGCGCCAGCTATCGCCTGTACTCGCGTGAAATCGATTCCACCCCAAAAGAGGGCGTCAAGACGGGCAGGCATTGGTGGGAAGTCTCAAAGCAGTTCTTCTGGGCAATTCTTGAGAAGCTTTCGCCCGCGCGCCGTGTGCTATTGCTGGTCGCACTTCTAATGATCCTATTCAACCCGGAGCTGTCCTGGAGCACGAAGGAGGGAACGCACGTCATCGGCTTCGACCTCCGGCTATGGGGCGGCCTGCTGATGTTCTTCCTGCTGATCCTCGAAATCGCCGACCGCGTTGTCATGAAGCGAGATCTCCAGATCGCGCGCGAGATCCAGATGTGGCTCTTGCCAGCAAATCCTCCGCAGGTGCCCGGCATGGAGATAGCCTTCGCCACTCGCCCCGCCAACACGGTGGCCGGCGATTACTACGACGTCTTTCCTCGTCCGGCCTCTGCTTCTGCCAACCCGAGTTACCTCATC
>QIAR01000722.1 GCA_003225595.1 Acidobacteriota bacterium
TCGACGTGCTGGACGGCATCAGCGACTAAGTGAACACGGTAACCGCGTTTGATCAGGCCGCGTGCTGCACGGTCAACGCAGATTTCCGTGACCACACCGTAGAGAATAATTTCCTGCTTGCCCAGGATTGCGAGCAGCGCATCAATGTTGGGATTCGTAAAGACGTCTACGTCTTGCTTTTCGATAATAATCTGCTGATATGAGCCAATATCTTCGGGGAGCTTGACCATGCGATTCGGGACGATGTAGCGGCGGGGGAGAAGCGTGTCACTGACCTTCTGCTGGCCGGTCGTGCCAACGAGGCAGTGCGGCGGGTATTGGCTGAACTCCGGATCGCTTTGGAGGTGAGCGTCCGTCGAAGAGATGATCGGGATACCGCCTTCGGCGGCGAACGTATTTAAGCGCTGGACATTGGGAATGATCCGTTCGGCACCGGGGACGTAGAGCTTGCCCTCGGGATGCATGAAGTCAATTTGCGTGTCCACGTCCCAGAAGATAAGGCTCGACATGATTAGCGCTCGCGACGGATGTTTCTATTCAATTAGATGCCGGATAACGAGGAAGTAGCAACTGGCTCTAAGGAGTAGTCGAGCTCTGCTGGGCCTGGCGTCCGACACCCCATTCACGCGAAAAGCGCGCCTGACGGGCCAACGGTGCGAGACGCTTCCTGCATAGGCTATTTTCAAATCCTGAGTTCCGTTCTTATCCGGAGTCTGGCTTGCCTACCGGTTGAACGAACCGAGTGCGGATCTCTTCCAAGCGACGCTCCAGTTCGCTACTGAAGCGGACTGGGTAGCGTGCCGCTCCTTGCAGTCGCCGGTGTGGCTCGGGAAGATGTGAGAGTTCCAAGCGGGCGCGCTCCTGTATTTCCTGAACTCTCGGCGAAGGCGCGAGTCGGCTCCCTTGACGCATGACACAGTTGAGTAGCGGCTCGGCGTCAGGATAGTTTTCGCTCTCATGGGCAACAATATCGCCAGAATAGTTGCCGTCCGATTGCCGCATGCGGAAAACCCGTTTTCGACAAGGATAAGTGGCCTTCTCCTCGCTAAGCTTGACGCGTCCGGACGGACCTTCGCCGAAATCGACATCCACCAACTTGTACACACCGCTGAGCGAAGGCGCATCTTTCGACGTGGCCAGAGCAGTACCCACGCCAAAAGCATCGATCTGCGCCCCGCGCGCGAGCAGGTCCGCGATCACGAATTCGTCAAGTTCGCCGCTGGCGAAAATGCGCGTGTCGGTGAGGTTGGCCTGATCGAGGCGACGACGCACCTGCCGCGACAGTTCGACCAAATCGCCACTGTCCAGACGAACACTCCTGGGGCGCAGGCCAGCATGAATGATCGTCTCAATGGCAGCGAGCGTGTCATAGGTATCAACCAGCAGCACCGCGTGATCCGGAAACAGGCTTTCGAAGCGGCGGAAACTTTCTTCCTCGTCGCCGTAGGCCATGATGAATGAGTGCGCCAGAGTGCCGAACGTAGGAATTCCGAAGCGCTGGCCGGCTTCCACGTTGGACGTGCCGGTGCAGCCGCCGATGTACGCAGCTCGGGCGGCGAGCACACCGGCTTCGGGCCCGTGGGCACGACGGCTGCCGAACTCCACCACCGCTCGGCCCTGCGCGGCCGCGACTACGCGCGCGGCTTTGGAAGCAATCATCGTCTGGAAAGTCAGCGTGGAGAGGAGAAACGTTTCGACGATCTGTGCTTCGATAATGGGCGCGGTCACTCGCAACAGTGGCTCCTCTTCGAAAGCCAGCGTGCCTTCCGGCATGGCCCAAACTTCGCCGGTGAAATGAAAGTCTTTCAGGTAGTCGAAAAAAGCCGCGCTGACGCGGGTGAAGGCTGGGTGTCGGCGGAGAACTACAATATCCTCCGCAGAGAACCGGACATTTTCGAGGAAATCGAGTGCCTGGTCGAGTCCGGCGGCCAGCAGAAAGCCGCGCTGAGGGGGCAGAGAGCGGACAAAGAGCTCAAAGCTAGCAGTGGGATGAAAATTGTCTTCGAAGTATGCCGCCGCCATGGTGAGCTCGTATAGATCGGTAAGCAGCGCGGAATGGCGCGACGGGGCTGGCACGGGAAGTCCCTCCAAGTGATTATAGAAGCAGATAGATTCCAGGAACGGTGGAGAGGGGGGAGCGAACAAATTGCAAAAGTGTTCCACGGGAACACTAGAAGCGGTCCAATAAATACGTCTCACCGAGTGCTAATCGCGGCCCCGCTCGTCGACACTGCAGCGCCTCACGGTCTGACATCCTGAGATAACGATGCTGAAATTCTCAGTCTTGGTGCGGCCCTAAGTGCTTCTACCAAATCTTTGCAGTGTATGGCGAGCCAGCCGGCGGGCAAAAATCTCAATCTGTCCGCGACGTCTGTAGCCTACATGCTCGTCTAGAGCTGTCAGT
>QIAR01000191.1 GCA_003225595.1 Acidobacteriota bacterium
TGGCTGGAGTTTCTTCCGGCCTATGCGCCGGAACTGAACCCGGTCGAGTATCTGTGGTCACACTGGAAACAGTACGAATTGCCTGACTTCTGCCCCACAACGTTTGGGCAGTTGAGCCATTACGCACGCAAGGCACTCCGTCGGATGCGCCGACGACCGACTCTGGTGATCGCCTTCTGGCAGCAGGCCGACCTGTGCCGTTGTAACTATATTATGCAATGCTCAATAGGAAATCCGTTAGCTACAAGCCGGTCGTTGCCATTGACTTGCTTTCTTGTTGGAATAGCATCGCGACTCCGGTGGGGTTGGAATGATCGGACAGATAGTTTCCCACTCTCGCATCGTTCGCAAAGAGTCTCGATGAATTGACTAAAAACTCCGGATAAATTTCCGAAACGTCTCTCGGACATTGAGGAAGAATTCACCTCATGAAAGCGGGCCTTAATCGAGTTAAAGCCGTTCTACGCGAGACGCTAGGCGCCGTCCTGGACTAGCCGCGATTACCACATCCCGTTTCTCAAAGAGACCGCAACTGACGGTCTTTTGTTCTCATTGCTTTCTTTTCAGTGTAGCGAGCACGGCCGATTCTCTCCACGGCAAGATCGCGAATTTGCTTGAACTCTGGTCGAAATTGGCCTCTGAGATCTGCTAGAGCGCATTCAGGTAGAAAATAGCGCTGCAGAATCTAGCAGTCTCAATCATATCCTGTTTCATACTTGCCCGGGGTGGAGCGACCCCATGGCAATACAGTCGTGTTCACCGCAAAGGATTTCGGCGGTGACGGTGTACTTGAATGTAATCTCAAGCTTGACAGGATGCTCCACCTTGTAGGGTTTCAGCTCACGGCGGCGCTCGACGCCGCGCTTGACCCCGGCACGTATGAGGCGTTGTGCCTCTTCGGGGTGCATCATCACCGCGGCGTAAAATCCGATAGCTTGCTTTACGGGGACCGTCTCAATCGGGCCAACTAAGCGTCTGGCCTCTTGGCCGGCCGTTTGGTCGCCGGCGAGAAACACTACCGGCACACCATACTCTCCGGCGATTCCAGCATTGAAAGTGGCCTCGGGGACCGCAATTCCATTCAATTTCATCTCGAAGACGCGCTGACTCCACATCGTATGCGCCATAACCGCCGGAGCTTGTCATTCGCCGGCGTGATAGCCGACGAAGACGACAGCGTCAAAACTCGGATCGATGCCGTCCATCATGAGCAGTGGCCCAGGGTACGCGCGAACCAGGCGTGTTCGTTTGTCCAGAAGTTCGAGGTCAATATTTTGAGAGTCTCCGTGTCCATCATTAACCAACACTTCTGTCGCTCCTGCATCGTAGGCGCCGGCAATGGCGGCGTTTACTTCCTCCGTCATCAGCCTGCGAAACTTCTCATACTCGTGCCCCTTCGGATCCGCTTGAACGTCCGTGATGACACCACCGATTCCCTCCATGTCGGCAGAGATGTAGACCTTCAGTTTCTGTTTCTGCGCATTCGCCACACCAGCAACAAGTAACGCGATTACAAATACCCTGACCACACGCATCTTTATTCCTCCGTGCTTCGGACCTTTTTCATTACCTGCAAAGCGCTACCGTATCTTTTCGGACTTCCTCATCCAGATGTCCAGCCACATCTCTGCAACACGATCTAAATTTGTGGCATCCAAAGAACTCTTCGATCATGAGTTTTGAAACGTTCCCAAGCAAACCGGCTTAAACCTTGTCAGATCGGTGGGAGAGCACGGCTCGCCGGAGTAGTTCCCCCTCAATGTTCGCCCCAGTTACAATGAGCACTACTTTCTCGCCAGCCTGAAGGTGGTCGCTTTGTAAAAGTGCAGCAGTGCTAGCTGCTCCGGCGGGCTCGGCGACGATATGCTCGTCGATCAGTAAGCGGTAGATCGCTCTCAGGATTTCTTCATCCGATACTAGCTGCATCTGATCTACCAAATCCAACATCTCAGTCACATTGTTCTCCTGTGCGTGGCGGGTTGCCAAACCCTCCGCGATGGTATCGCTGAACTCGGTCGATTGCGCGCGACGCTCGGTCCACGACCGATAATAGGCAGGAGCGCGCTCCGCTTGCACGCCGACCACGCGGACGTCGGCTTTCATTTGTTTGACAGCAAACGCCAAACCTCGGATCAGGCTGCTGTCGCCGACAGGCACATAAATCGCGTCCACCCGAGGCACTTGCTCAACGATCTCACAACCTAGGGTCCCTGCACCGATAGCAAGTCCTTCTGTCTGTCCGTCAACCAAGTTGTACCAGCGGTGCTGAGTGGCATATCTCGTGGCATGTTCACGCGACTCCTCGAGAAATCGCCCTGCCTCGATGACTTGCGCACCCTGCTGGACGATGCGCGCGCGCTTCACTGGGCCAGGATTGACCGGCAGGAAAATCGTTGCGGGAACGCCCATTTGCCGTGCAGCGAAGGCCGTAGCGATACCATGGTTGCCGGAGCTGGCGGTGACTACACCAGCAATCCGACCGTATTGTAACCGCCGCCAGAGGGAATAGATCGCCCCGCGGGCCTTGAACGAAGACGTTGGCCCTTCATTCTCGAGTTTCAGATAGACTTCTGCGCCTGAGACCTCTTTCAGAGATTGAGCACGCAGCAGACGCGATGTGGGAACATATTTCCGGATCAAATCACGGGCCTCTTGGATGGTTCTAATATCCATCGGATGCCAAATCCTCAAAGATTGCGACTTCAAGGCCGATTAAGGGACGACAATATTCCCTGCGGGCGCGAATCTCCCAAGAACGCTCCGACAGAACCACGAGAGGGCGGGGTGAACCACATTCTGGGTCGTCTCTGGATCGACGCTTTCCCCACCGCCGAATTTGATCCACGACTGGCGCATTTGCGAAGATGGTTTCTCAGTACAGATCCTATACCGATCCGCCGGTCAACCGAGCTCTCTATCTAATTCTAGAAGTTCAGCTTCAATGCAAGCTGTATGATTCGCGAACTCACCGAAGTTGACTGGATCTGGCCAAAGCTTGAGGAACTGGCATCGGTGAAGGGGTTAGCGAATTGCGACGTATTGAAGGCGTTGAATAATTCGGTACGAAACTCGAGATTGGAGTTCTCGCCGAGCCATCCCACACTTGTCTTCTTGATCGGCGCAATATCGAAATTCCGCTGGTCCGGGCCGTCGACAATTCCCACACCACTATTTCCAAAGTCGGTCCCCATGCCGTCGGCCCCGATTACTCGGAACGGGACACTGGGGCCGACACACGCGGTATTGAAGTAATTGTTCAGCTTGCTGTTGACCGAGCCAGGAGTAACCACTTGGGCGTTGGTGCAACCGGCCGCAAGCTGCGCGCGGTCGCCCGTAATCCCAAAGACATTATTGGCATTCGTGCTGACCAGGGTAAGGGCGGTGCCGGATTGGATTGTGGCGACTCCCGATACTGCCCAGCCGCCCAGCAGCTTATTGACAAAGGTGCTGCTGCTCTTGGGGCTTGGAAAGTTGTAAACGTAGCTGGGAACGAACCGGTGCAGACGATCAAAGGAGCTGCGCCCGTAGCGACTCCGGGGATTGTTTTGGTTGCCAATGGTGATCGCTGCATCGGAGACGACCACCACGTTTGCCCCGTCCGTGTCCAACGATTTCGCAAAAGTGTAAGAAGCGAGGAATTGCAGCCCCTTGCTGAGCCGCTTGGTAATGCTGACTTCCAAACCGTTGTACCAGGACGCCCCCGCTGAATCGATATTGCCAATTCCGGTCGCACCGAATCCTTCGATCGGAACCCGCAAGGGAATATTCGCGAGAGTATTCGTGGTTTGCCCGCGAATCGGATCGCTCGGGCTCGCCAGGAGAGCTTGGTTCGGCGCCCGCTCACGAAACAGGTGTGTGCCCCGCGTACCAACGTATCCAACCTCCAACAGGAAATCGTTCGCAAAGGCTGTCTGCAAGTTCATACTGTACTGCTGCACGATGGAAGGACGAATATCAGGGGCCACCGCGGAGATGGACAAGGACGAACTCGGCGAGTAAGGCATCCACACGGGAAAGGCGCTGACCGGGGGTATGGGCTGCGCAAAAGGATTAGCTAAGGTAGGACTGGACGCAGCGACTTCCACTCCCGCTTCCGCGAAGGGCTCACTAAAGCCTAGATGAATGAAGCTCGTTTGCGTAGTGAGCCGCGAATAGTAAATCACGTAGCCGCCACGCAAGACAAAGCGACTCGAATGCGGTAGTACTTGCCAGGCGAAACCGACGCGAGGAGCCCAATTGTTCTTCCCGTCTGCGTTCGTCGCCGAATTGTTGCTTGCTTTTGTCACGCCAGGCGGGAGCGTCCCTCCGGAATAGTTTGCCGCGGCCACAAACCCTTGCAGAGTGCCGGTCGGGGGAGGATTGGGATCTGCCCTAGTCATATCGAAGTTCACAATTCGACCTAGACCATCGCTATAACTTCCAATGTGCTCATATCGCAGACCTGCGTTTAGTGTGAGCCGGTTCGTGATCTTAATATCATCCTGGGCGTAGAGATTGCCGTCCCAGACTTGCAACAAGTGTGGAAATAATCCGTTGAATCTCACTGAGAGAAAAACATTGCTGAAGCCTGACCCATTGGTCACGCCGTCCAGACCCAGCAGGAAGTCCGGATAACTTAAAAACAAGATTTGGTCGTTATTCTGGTAGCTGCGGAAATATACGCGCCCCCGCGAAATGCCGCCGCCGAAGCGCATCGAGTGGCGCCCGCGAACGTAGGACACGGAATCCAGAAAATCATACGAATCAACCACCGCAGAAAAGGAAGGGGCAGCACAAATGTTGTAGGAGCCGAGCATGGTGATACAGGGTAAGTTGTCGTTCTGTGCGGCCGCGGCGACTCCGATCCCCGACCAACTGAACGGCGCTTGAGCACTAAAGCCGTCGAAGTTGCGATGGAAACCCACACGCGCTTCGTTCAGCAGATTCGAATTGAAAATATAGGTGTGGGCGAATGAGAAATTCCGGAAGCGAATCTCAGTGGTTCGCGGGAAGCCCGGAATGTTCACCGATTGCCGGAAGGTGGTGTTCTGGGCGCTATTCGCGAAGAAGAATCGCACGGCGAACTTGCTCTTCGTGGATTGCAGAAAGTCCGCGTTGGTCATGAACTGGTCCTCATTGAACGAGCAAGCCCGGCTGAACGCAGAGAACCCTTGGCTCTCAAACGGCCTTGTGGGATCAATAGTCTGAGGTGTCGGAAACAGGTAGCTGCCATCTGGCAGCTTCATCTGCAACAACTCCAAAGCAATGGGATTGATATTAGATCCGTCCGGCTTCACTGTTACGCCCCCAAATGCCGGTCCCGCGGTGTCGTTCCCAAATAAGGCTCCCAACGCTGCGGCCGACCGGTCGTTGGTGAGCGGCGGTGCGGATGCCGCCTCGAGACAGCCGCCCACGGAGCCCGTCGTTGCCGCTGTCGTGGCACGCGCAACTCCGTTGATCTGGCGAGTGCCCTGGTAGGATGTGAAGAATAACAGCTTGTCTTTCTTGATCGGTCCGCCAAGAGTGAAGCCGAACTGATTTTGTTTCAGCTTCGGTCTTTTCTGCTCCGCTCTATTCAGGAAGAAATCGTTTGCATTAAGCGCGTCGTTGCGGAAAAACTCAAACACCGTGCCGTGAAATTCGTTGCCGCCCCCCTTGGTCACGATGCCCACATTGGCACCGGCCCCACGTCCGTAGCCCGCGTCATATTGGCCAGTCTGGTACCTTGAATTCCTGGATCGTATCCGGGTGGGGGATGGCGATTCCGCCCGATTCTCCCTCGGATCCTGCCAAATCATTGATCTGAACTCCGTCCATTTGAAAGTTGTTGTCGCATTGGCGGGCGCCGTGCACAAACATGCCTTGTCCCTCGGTCTCAGAGGTCAATCCTCCGCTTCCACTGCCGAGCGCGGCGGCATTCGTCACGCTCTGTGCGATTCCCGGAGAAAGCCCGATGATCTGTGTGTAATTGCGAGTGACCAAGGGAAGGCTGGTCGCGACCGTATCGCTGACGACGCGGCCGAGGGCATTACTCTCCGTCTGCACGAGCACTGCGGATGCCTCGACCGTTACCTTCTGTGATACGGCTCCCACTTCGAGCCGAAGGTCGAGCCGGGTCGTTTCCGTCACATTAATCTGCAGCCCGGGACGGGAAAGCGCCTGAAATCCATTTTTCGAAACCTCGACCCGATAGGAGCCAGAGTCAGTTGTGGAACAAAGTAGGCCCCGTACGTCTGCGATGTGACCTCCCGGGTTTCGCCGGTCGCTTCGCTGATGACTTTGATGTGGGCCTCGGGCACGGCTGCCCCAGTGGAGTCGGTGATCGTTCCGGTCAGTGCGCCTGTTGCGGCGGTTTGGGCCCAAATTGGGGGGCTGCCATACACAATGTCGCGACTACCGTAAGGAGCGCCATGGGAAGCTTCCGCATTTTCTTCATCACATGTATCCTTTCCAACATCAGGTCCTTATCTGACTAACGACCTCCTTAATACTTTCTCCAAGGGTGTGGACGATGAAATCGAGGTGATCATCCTCGATGGTGTAGGGCGGGAGAAGTTCCAAGTGATCTCCCGAAGCCCCGTCGATCAAGCCCTCAACCCCGCCGAGAACGAGAAGCCCGCGTTCAAAAGCTGCTTCCTCGATGCGGGCGGTCACATTCCATTCCAACGGAAATGGATTCCTCGTCTCCTTGTCGGATACGATCTCTAATCCTATAAACAGTCCCCTTCCACGAATGTCGCCGACGTGGGGAGAGTCGCCTAGGTGCTCGCGCAGCGTGCCCAATAACTTCTCTCCCATTACTCCTGCTCGAGATACCAGATCGAACCTTTCAGCGTTGGCACGCAAGCTGGATAGTGCTGGCCTGCGTTTAGGGATGTACTGCCTTGCCTTCCTTCGGGGCGATTCGGCACGGATGGAGCAGCAGGTGGTTTGGGGGGCAGGAAAGCCAGGAGCCGAAGACCCGCTGTTTTCGGCCCAGTCCGACACTGAGGCGTATTACGGACGGTTGACAAAAGCACGAGACTTTTCCCGAACGGCGGTGGACTCGGCAGTTCGTGCCGACTCTAAGGAGACGGCGGCTCTGTGGCAGGTGAACGCCGCCTTGCGGGAAGCGGAATTCGGCAATGTTGCTCCCGCGAAACAAGGCGTCACGGCAGCTCTGGCGCTG
Source organism: Acidobacteriota bacterium (assembly GCA_003225595.1). Classification (GTDB taxonomy): domain Bacteria; phylum Acidobacteriota; class Terriglobia; order Terriglobales; family Acidobacteriaceae; genus Gp1-AA124. The sequence continues at coordinate 7,148 of QIAR01000191.1, forward strand.
GCCCCGGGCAGGGATGTGAAGGTGCTGGCAGCTTTGACGCTCGCGCGAGTCGGCGACACCTCGCGGGCGAAGGCCATTGTCGCGGAATTGGAGAAGAGCAACCTGCTGAATACGGTTCTCAAACTCTATTGGCTACCAACACTCAAGGCGGGTATCGAACTCAACGGTGGCAATCCAGCCCAGGCTCTGGTATTCCTGGAAGCCGCTGCTCCCTACGAACTGGGTGAGCCACCACCCACGCAAGAGGGAACTTTGTACCCTGTGTACCTGCGCGGCCAAGCCCAACTCGTGGCCCACAACGGCACCGCAGCCGCTGCCGAGTTCCAGAAATTCCTCAATCATCGCGGTATCGTCCTGAATTTCCCGCTGGGGGCACTCGCACATCTCGGTCTCGCTCGCGCCTACGCCCTCTCCGGCGACACCGCAAAGAGCCGCACCGCCTATCAAGACTTCTTCACCCTCTGGAAAGACGCCGACCCCGACATTCCCATCCTGAAGGACGCCAAGGAAGACTACGCGAAACTGAAATGAGCACGGCTACGACGCGATGTAGATGTCCACCAACTTCTGAGGATTCAAATCGACAAGCCAACACCGGTGCTAGACCGTTTCCGCCAGGTACAAGTCCTTCCGTAATCTCCTACTCCTCGTGAGCACGTAACATACTCGGCTTGGCAATGACTCAGCCCCGATCGCACATGTGCGACCGAGCAGATATGCCCGGCGGGCTCAATGGAGGATAAAGGTCCTGCAACTCCTCTGTTGATGATGCCATCTGAATTGCGCGATCACAGTCATGACCGTTCACTAGGCAAATTCAAGAGGTCCTCTTGGCCGAATGCCGACGATTGTTCCGGCCCCACCCCAATCTTGGCGACGAGGTAAATCGCAACATCGTACAGTCGGAGATTGAAGGAGGCGTATTCCTGGGAGACTTGCCGCCCTCAACGGTTCTGCAGATCCACACCCAACACCGTTCAAGGAACGCGTTCCGGGACAGATTTTAGCTGAAGGCGGACGCAGCACGCGGCAAGATTCACTCCGAAAGCTGACCAAGAGGGAGAAATGGTCGCAACATGAACGGCTTTGATCTGTCTATTTCATCTTTTGTCAACGGGTTCGCTCACCGATCACTCCGATTCGACGAATTTGTCGTCTTCGTCAGCCGGAGTAACTTGCTCAAGGGAGGGGTAGTCATCGGACTCATCTGGTGGTTATGGTTCCAGGACGGCGATATTCGGAGGAAGCGTGAAGCTTTGCTGGCAGCAATGATTGCGAGTTTCCCGGCCCTGGCGGTTGCACGGATTTTATCGTGGGTACTCTTTCGTCCCAGACCGTTCCATGAGGCGCAATTCCTGTTTCGTGTCCCCTACGGCATATCCGCAGCCCGATGGGAAGGCCTTAGCTCATTTCCCAGCGATCATGCTGTGCTGTTCTTCGCCTTGGCGACCGGAATCTTTTTTGCCTCGCGACGAGCGGGCTGGTTCACGTTCGTCTACGTCTCAATAGTTATTTGCCTACCCCGTCTTTTTATCGGGGAGCACTATACGACCGACATTCTTGCGGGTGCTGCCATTGGAATATCCATGACGTGGCTGGCAAATCTTCCGGCTACCCGAAAAGCGCTAACGAGTTGGGCGTTGCAGTGGTTGGATGCTAGGCCGGGACAGTTCTACTGCTTCTCTTTCATTCTGACATACCAAATGGCTGAGTTATTCGATCCGATGCTCAACATGCTCAAGTTCATAATTCATGGAAAACTCCCTTCATAGTGGTCGCATGACACATAACGGCAGCGCCGCAGCCGCAGAGTTTCAGAAGTCTCTCGACCATCGTGGAATCGTGCTGAATTTCCTACTCGGGGCGCTGGCCCATCTCGGCCTTGCCCGTGCCTACGCGCTCTCCGGTGACGCCGCCAAGGCCCACGGCGTATTCGCGTGCAAGCCTTGAATCAGAGCATCTGTGCATTTGTCCAGCTTTTCGTTTCTTGCCTTCAATTCAGTCTCTAGCGCCGATATGCGGGCACGGTCTGTCGCGCCGCCCGTCCAATGGTGGAAGAGGACTCCTGAAATGAACCCGAGCAGAAACACGACGACAAATACCAATATCTTCTTCATGCGACGGCTGCGCTCCTTCAGTCGATTCCCTTATAGTGCACAATTTC
>QIAR01000728.1 GCA_003225595.1 Acidobacteriota bacterium
ACGATGACAATATAAAGTCCCAAAAGCTCAGCCGTTACCCCTAAAAGCGCATGAATTGTAGCCGCCGCGTAATACCACTTATGAAGAACCTTAGGAAGCCCTGGCCTCACTTGTTGTTGGAACGAAGGCCACATCACCAACCCGATCATCAACAAATTCAAGAGCAGCACCGTCGTCTGGCAAATTCCGTGAGCGGTGTAGCGTTTTCGTTTCGCGAGAAGAGACCCCGCGATCAACGCTCCTCCCATGATGACCTGCACCACGAGGTTGAGATCCGCCTCAAACGTAGCGCCCGTGCCGAGGAATCCCTTTATTGGAAAGAAGGCCAACACAATTAATCATCAGCTCCATACGCACATCTATGATTCTTAATAGCCTGCAAACTCTTCCGTCCGGATATCGTCTTCATCGACACCTGCTTCATCGAGCGCCAGGCGCGCCGCCGAGACCATTGTTGGCGGCCCGGCGACATAGCAGATCGAGCCTTGCAAGTTGAATCCATGTTTGGAAAGCATTTCTGAGCTGATGTGGCCAGTCTCGCCCTTCCATCCCCCATAAGTGTTGTCCACCCGGGTAAAAGTTGGAACAAAACGGAAATTCCCAGTTGAGCTTTCTAATTCCCGAAGCGTATCCATAAAAGCAGCATCTTCGAGGTAGCGGTTGGCATAAAACAGAGAGATTGGGGGGTGGAGTTTGTTCAGTGCAGCATAAGAAAGCAGGCTGAGGAATGGGGCGATCCCGATTCCGCCGGCCAGGAACACGGCTGGTCGTGAGACATTGTTGTGCAACGTAAATGACCCCATCGGACCTTTTATTCTGACCTCTGCACCGATCGCCAACATGGATAACGCACGCTTGAAAGCTGTATCCCGCATGCGGGTGGCCACCACGATTTCTTCGGCAAACGGAGAGCTTGCAATCGAAAAGGCATGAGTGAGTCCGTCTGAACCGTCAGGTCGGGCGCCGAGCGGAGCCAGATCAACAAACTGCCCCGCCTTAAATAGGAAGTTGCGGGGCCTCTCAAACTGGAACGCCATGGTTCCTTCCGCTACTTGCTTGCGCCCAACCAGTCTGCTGGGGTAACCGATCGCTGCGTATTGCCCTTGTTGTGCTGACTCTACCTGTGAAGACAATTTGCACCTCGCTGTTGACGGTACGTTGAATTGGACCTTTGCCGTTCTTGCTGGCCATGCGACTGAGCTCTGGAAACCACAAACACGAGGAGCAAGACTGACCTTCAAGAAAACTGTTTTACGCCGTGCGCCCATTTATGCGGAGAGACAGTTCCCGAGGAACCGACCTTGCGAGGTGCGCCTGTTTCGGGCCTAACTCGACTCGAGCAGGCGCGTTGTGCCTGCTGAAGTACTCGTTTAGCAGTTCGCGAAGCTGCAACCGAGCTCGCCATAGCCGCGCCTTCACTGCGGCGGGACTTAGGTCCAGGACCTCTGCCGTCTGATCTATTGAGAGCCCTTCAATGTCCCGTAGCACAAAGACCGTTCGCAAGATCGGGCGCAGCTCTTTCAAGGTCTTGATTAGGATGTCTCGTAATTCAGACGCCCGGTAGAGTTCTTCAGGATTGGGAGCCCAATCGGTGACCTCGCGCGGAAGCATGTCTCCATCTGCCTGAAAGTCCTCATCGAGAGACACCTCTTTGGTTGTGCGCCGCTTTCGCAGCTTCATGAGAGCTTGGTTCACGGTGATGCGAATCAGCCAAGTCGAGAATTGCGAATCTTCTCGGAAGTCGCCCAAGTGTTGGAAGGCCTTCAAGAAGGCCTCCTGAACCGCGTCTTGGGAATCCTCCCGATTATGCGTGACATGTTGCGCAATTCGGAGGAGTTTGCGATCGTATCGCCCTACGAGTTGCTCGAAAGCAGATACATCTCCATTCTGGGTGGCATGGACAAGGTCCAGATCATCGCTTTCCACTGCCCTCACTGCGAATTGTGTCAAGTCTGCAGTCATATTCGTTCAAGACGCTTTGGAGAACGACAGCTTCGTGGAAAAGCAACTGACGCTGCCAGGAACGGAAAGCCGTTTCCGTTGCAATCGCATCTAGAAGTACCATGTCTCACTGCACAACGACCTTGCCGGTCATCTTCGGGTGCACCGAGCAGAAGTAGGGATACGTTCCCGCTTTAGTAAACGTGTAGGAAAACTTTTCGTCCGTATCCATCACCTTGGACTTGAACACCCCCTCTGTGCTGACCGCGGTATGGGGAATGTCATCACTGTTTGTCCAGGTAACTGTCGCTCCGACGGGTACCGTGAGCGTCTGCGGCCCAAAACTGAAATTATCAATTTTCACCGCCGGGGGTGCCGCTGAGGGCTGATCATTCGCCGTGACGCTCGTTGATCCCGCTAAGAGCAGCATCGTAATCATTACCGGCGTCGCCAAACCTGCAAACCACACATTTTTCCTCGTCATTTGTCTGTTTCCTTTCTAGTTTGAT
>QIAR01000729.1 GCA_003225595.1 Acidobacteriota bacterium
GTCCCCGTCACCCAGCCGGTCTACGGAGTAAAACTGGATCCCCACTTCGAAGTACTTCATGCGACAGCCGAAGAGTGGTCCGCGGGCGAAGAGCTGCGTTACTACACCCGTGGACTCGTGCTCTGGGACGCAATCAAGACGCCAGAGGCGCTGACTACGTTCAAGGAAGGCCTCAACCACATTCCCAATGTGGATTCGCAAGGAGTTGCGTTCCTGTTGCATCTGGAGATCGGTTGGATCCATCAGGAGGCCGAGAAGTGGGACGAGGCTCAGGCAGAATACGACCTTGCTCTTGCTCAAGCGGTACGGCCGGCGAATAGGCTGCCTCGCCTGTATTTGAACATTGCTCAGGTCGCGCAAAAACGCGGCGACCATGATCGCATGGTGTGGGCAGCACGGAACGCTATCAGCGCTGACAAGGCCCGAGGCCGCGACGGAGATATATCGCGACAAGCGCGCGAGCTCCTTGAAGAGCGACGGTAAACTCGCGGCTGAGGCTGCATATTGCACTTAGGGGCCGTGAACCCCTGGCGAGGGTTGCCATTCGAGGGTTTACAAACACCTCGGAATGAGGTGATCGAGCGGGAATGAGGCGGTTGAAGCACCACTGTTAAAAGATTGAAAACATTCAGCACGACAACCTAGTCCCTTTTTCGGGACCAGGCGGTCGGAGGTTCAAAATCCTCTCTCCCCGACCAATTCTTTTTAGGATCAGCTATTTACACGAACGTAAGATAGCCGAAGAACCGCTGGCCCGAGACCAGGGCATCGAAATAGGACTTTACTCGCTGCCATCTCCTTAAAGATTTACGGACCTAATTCTTAACCTACCGCCTGTGAATGCATTGGGACTTACAAAAAGGACTTACATTCTCTGCGGCCAAGTCACGAGAAGCCGACCACACGTCCAGGTGGATGCGGCACGCCGTGCCGGACACTGCTCACTGGGATCTGTTCTCTCCAGAGGCTGCAGTGTGATCGACGCAACGCGTTCCAGGTTCAGGAATGGCTGAGAGCACGTCGCGCCTTGGAGTAATCGCCCGTTCGGCTTGTCCAGTTGCTGGCTAACGTCCCAAAGGCCCAGAACACAGCAAACAGACAAAACCACCCGCTCCAGGGAACGCCGGAGCGCCAGGCCAAGAAAGCACTCAAAGTCGGGATGACGGCCGAGGATGTCACACCTGCAGACCACATAAGGGCTCTGGCACCAGGACCGACGTTTTGCATCGAAAGCTTTTCTGTCTGCACGCCAAAGAAAGGAAGATGTTCAAAGATCCCACGAAGTCCCGGCGGCCAGCCCTCTGGATTCCCTGTCCCACCAACTGTGTAGAAGAGGAAACGAATGCCTACCGCCCGACCCACCAGCCAGTGCGCGATTGCGTGTGAGGAAAAATAGAGAAGAACCCATGCCAGAAGCATCGAGGTGACGGCAATCGCTGTCGAGCGTGTCGACCGGGATGCCATCAATGCAAAACAGGCAGCCAGAATTCCCCCAGTCTGCAAGGCATTCCCGACTGCTATCGAGGGTCGCGCAAAGACCCTGCGTTTCTTGGTGGCGGCAGGATTCACGGATTCCCGCTTCAAGCTCAGCTTCGTGAGGCGGATTGTGCCCGTCAATTCTAACCGTCGGCAACAAGGTTGGGGAGCGTTTACGACAGCTTCTTGCCAGCAGCCAGAGCGGCGAGCAGCGACGACGCTAGTGAGCGCTCACCAGGATGAAAGAGGGATTCGCAATGCTCAAGCCCGGTCCCGGAAGCGCCAGCGTCTCCTGCCATGCTTTGAGGATGTTCTCCTTGCCTTGGATTGCGGGACTTTTTGGAGACAGCATGATGGCGTTATCGGCGAAAAAGGTCAGCGATTTCTCAAGATCTTTGGCGTCCCGAGTCATTCTCTCCTGCAATATTCGCTCGCATTCCTCGTGGCGACGGGCGGCGCTACGCCAGCATCCGGCCGAAGTAACTGCGACCAGCAAAACACAAACCAGTCCCAAGATTGTACAAAGACGATGCATGAAATCCTCCGCGTGAATCCTACGAAATAAGAGGTACTGCCTTGTTAATCAAGAGATGTCTTGTTCCGAACTGCAAGGGCGTCATGATGTTCATCGCTACTCTTCTGCCGGCGGAATCCACCCGCCGATCTGCTGCATAAGCGACAGAAGATTGCCGACACCCCAGTGACCAGTGATCTTGCCGTTTTGGACGCGCATGACATCGACCGTCTCGAAGTGAATCTTGCGGTGCGTTGGAGCGCGCTTCCAGCGCACCTCCGAAGGTACCAACCATTGAACCAGCAGTCGCCGAAATGACGTAATCGATTGTCGAGGAATGCGACTCCTCAGGTTTCGGGGGGTCAACCTTGTAGTGCTCGGCGATAACCCCGTGGACGCTGTAGAAAAGGGGATGAGACTCGCCGGGGAGATGCGCGACACGGAGCGGCCCTTGTTTACACTCGATCCGCGACTTAGAGACGTAGACTACTTCACTCATTCGCTTTTTCCTTCAAAACGCGGGTCCCGCGCACTTGATTCACCAAGCAAAGCGATTAAAAAATGAGAGGTGATAAGAAAGCTCCTGGAACACGTCAAAGAAAACTGCCACTCCCACACTGATCAGCAGTACGCCCGCGAAACGTTCCACCCAGACCAACCGGCTGCGCCAGCGCTGGTAAAGAGACACAAACTTGCTGGTTCCAAGCGCCACCAGCAAGAATGGCACTGCCAAACCCGCCGAATAAACACTGAGCAATGCCATGCCGCGGGTAACGGTTTGCTGGGTCGAAGCGAGCATGAGCATAGCCACCAGCGCCGGCCCTGCACACGGCGTCCATCCAAAAGCAAATGCCAATCCCAGCAGGAACGAGCGCAGCTTGCCTGCTGCAATGGTGCCATGAAAGCGCTTGTCGCGATAAAGCGCGGGAATACGAATCAATCCCAGGAGTACAGCGCCAAAGAAAACGATTACTGCTCCGGCGATCCTATTAAGGAGCTCGCGATGCGCCAAGAGAAAGCGTCCCGCTACACCCGCCGAAGCGCCCAAACCCACGAAGAGAATTGAGAAGCCCAGGACGAAGAGGAACGCATTGAGCACGACCCGCCAAAGAATTCCATGCTGGCGCTCACGCAGTTCTTCCACGCTCACGCCTGAGATCATGGCCACATAGCCCGGCGCCAGAGGCAATATGCACGGGGAAATAAACGACAACATCCCGGCAATGAAGGCGGTTGTAAATGTCAGACCCATCTTGCTCCCCTCAAAGCGACCAGATTCATTCCGTTCACGATCATTGGCCGATCTTCCCCAGGAGTTTGCGGATCTCTTCTTCAAAACGCGGGCCGTCCAAGTATCGAGTTGAGTGAAGACCGCCCAACTGGTGCTCCCAATAGGTTGGTATCGGAGCCGCATCTCCCCACCGAGCGTCGGCGCTGAAGGCGAGATAGATGTCCCAAGCTGGACTGCCATATGGCACGCGGAGGATCGAACCGTACCTCTTTCCCGAATATGCTTCTGGGTCGCTGTAGTGTGTGACGCGCGGCCCCGGCGGGATCAGGTTGGCATACTGGTGCGCATGTCTCTGCAACGTCGCGGGATCCTGCAGGTTCAGCAGCGGTACCCAGACGACGTAAACCGCTAGTTTGTCACTGGAAAACTTGCTCACTACGTTCTGTTGAATGACTGAGGCACCGTGCCGGCAAGGAGGGCAGGTAGGGTCGCCAATGAAAAGCACCCGCACCTTGCCGGTATCGGCGTTGAACTGGTTCCTGAGCGCCGTTAATTGTTGGTCGAGTTCCGGGTATGGCTTGTCCTGAGATACAGCGGGGACCGAGCCCGCTAGAAGCACCACTGCAGCCATTGCGAATGCCGCTGCTCTCCGATGCCATTTCCGCCGTTGAATTTGCATGTTTCTGTTCTCCTCTTCCATTTCCGTGTACGTGGTTGCTTCTATTGCCGCGAAGTCGGAGGGGCGAGGCCGTTCTCGCGGTAGTAAGTCACCAAATTTCCAAAGTGTTCGCTGCTGTGTGCAATTACATATAGCCACCCCTCTGGGTTTTCCGGATCCGGGTTGTCTTGGATCGCCTTTCGTACCGCTGCGAAGGATTCCTTTACCTTGGCTACGGTGTCTTGCTTGGATACATAGGCGATGGTCATGGAATTGGGAACCCTGCCAGCGGCGAACAATGCGTCTTTCTGTCTCTTCGTGCTGGGATTGAAACCCATCCTCCGGTTCACTCCAGCGACATGCAAAAGGGTTTCAGCCGCTGTGCGTACGTCCTCGTTCCCTTTGGGGCGGTACGTGGCGTACAAGGCGTACAAGTCGTCCGGAAAATCTTCTGCGACCATGACCATCTTCTCCTCGATATTTTTAATTCGTTCCAATATCGGTTCGGTCAACGGC
>QIAR01000734.1 GCA_003225595.1 Acidobacteriota bacterium
CAGGTAGGAGAGCTTCTGCTTGGAGAGCCCGACCGCTCGCATCTGTTCTACGGAGAGCTTGAGGATGCCCTCCGGCGTGAGCGGATTTCCGGTGAGTGCGGCCAATCGCCCGAATATCGTGGCAGCAGCCTTGCCATGCAGTTGCTGATAGACGATGGCTTCAGCCAGGCTGTGAAACGCGGGCTCGTCGTAATTCATCCGAAACGCCCCGACGCGTTCGATGATGGCAGACAGCACTGGATCGGATTGCCTGAGATGATTAATGGCTTTGCGCATGCGGAATTATTGATTCACCACGGGCGCACAAAGACGCAGAGAAAAACGGGCATGTGGGGACGCGCGCCCTCGCCCGTCCAGGCCGAGCCCACCTCGGCTGGCCTTTGGGTGGCGCAGGCCTTCAGGCCTGCGATTCAAGCCCTACCTAAAATTGCCATCTTGAGCGCAGGGGACGGTTTCGCGAAACGAGATTACGTCACACTCACTTCCGTGTACGTCCCATAGACTTCGCGCAGCGCATCGCAGATCTCACCCACGGTCGCATAGGCGCGGACCGCGTCCACGATATAGGGCATGGTGTTGGCGTCGGAGATCTGGCCGTTTGCGGGTGCCTGGGGATTTTTCTCCGCCGCTTTCTTCAGCGCATCCAGACGTCGCCGCACTTCATCATTTGACCGCCGCTCCCGCAGAGTTCTCAGCTTCGCCGATTGTTGCCGCGCCACACTTTCGTCAATGTAGAGAATGTGCGGCGTTTCTTCTTCGATAACAAATTCATTTACGCCCACGATCACTTTTTCTCTGGCCTCAACCGCACGCTGATACTGGTAAGACGCCTCGGCAATCTCTTTCTGCGGATATCCGCGCTCGATGGCCTTCACCATGCCGCCCATCGAGTCGAGCTTGTCGAAGTAGTCGAACGCGCCCTTTTCCATTTGGAGCGTCATGGTTTCGAGAAAATAAGACCCGCCCAACGGGTCCACCGTCTGCGTGACGCCTGACTCATAGCCAATGATCTGCTGGGTGCGCAACGCGATCCGCGCAGCCTCTTCCGTCGGCAGTGCAAGAGCTTCATCGTAAGCATCGGTGTGCAGCGACTGCGTGCCGCCCAGCACCGCTGCCAGCGCCTGAATTGCCACGCGTGCGATATTGTTCTTCGGCTGCTGTGCAGGCAGCGAAACGCCCGCCGTCTGCGTGTGGAAGCGCAGAAGCCGGGTGCGCTGGTTCTTCGCGGCGAAGCGGTCCTTCATCACGCGATACCAGATCTTGCGGGCCGCGCGATACTTTGCGATCTCTTCGAAAAAGTCGTTGTGGGCGTTGAAGAAAAAGCTCAGCCGCGGACCGAAGTCGTCCACATCGAGGCCGCGTCGGCGCGCCCACTCCACGTACTCCACGCCGTCGTAAAGGGTGAATGCCAATTCCTGCAGCGCGGTCGAGCCGGCCTCGCGGATGTGATATCCGCTGATAGAAATCGTGTTGAAGCGTGGCGTGAATTTCGAACCAAACTCGAAAGTGTCCACTACCAAGCGCATCGAGGGCGCTGGGGGGTAGATGTACTCCTTCTGGGCAATGTATTCCTTCAGAATATCGTTCTGAATCGTACCGGAAATCTTCTTCCAGTCGGCGCCCTGCTTTTCCGCGACCACCAGGTACATCGCCCACAGCACCGACGCCGGCGAATTGATAGTCATCGATACGGTTGTCTTTTCCAGGTCAATGCCGCTGAACAGAATCTCCATGTCCTCGAGCGAATCAATGGCCACACCACACTTGCCGACCTCCCCCTCGCTCGCAGGATGATCCGAGTCATAGCCCATCAGCGTGGGCAGATCGAATGCCACGGA
>QIAR01000735.1:0-3454 GCA_003225595.1 Acidobacteriota bacterium
TTCGTCGGTCGAGGGATGCACCTGGAATTTCACCACCCCGAATATAGAACGCCGATTGTCACGTCAGGAAATCCGGGAGTGCCCGCAGTTGGAGCAGGTCCGAGATCACCGCGCTGGCGTAGGTCAGCACCGTTGACTTGGCCCCGCAACTCTCCTAACATGGCCCCACTTCATGATCGGCCAAACCATCTCGCACTACCGCGTCGTCGAGAAGCTGGGCGGTGGCGGGATGGGTGTCGTCTACAAGGCCGAGGACACACGGCTACACCGTTTCGTAGCTCTGAAATTCCTGCCTGAGGATGTTTCCAAAGACCCACAAGTATTGAGCCGCTTTGAGCGAGAGGCGCAAGCCGCCTCCGCCTTGAATCACCCGAACATCTGCACCCTTTACGACATTGGCCAGCAAGAGGGTCAAGCGTTTATCGCAATGGAGTATCTGGACGGGATTACGCTGAAGCACCAGATAACAGGGCGACCTTTAGAGACGGACATGCTGCTCAATCTGGCTATCGAGATAGCCGATGCGCTGGACGCCGCGCATTCGCAAGGTATCGTCCATCGCGACATAAAACCTGCAAACATCTTCGTGACCAAGCGCGGTCACGCCAAGATTCTGGATTTCGGATTAGCTAAGGTGATGCCGGTCGGCAGGCGGGTGGTGGACGCGGCAGGGGTGACGGCGCAAGCGACCGTAATCAGTGCGGAACATCTGACGAGTCCCGGCTCGGCGCTGGGCACCGTAGCCTACATGTCTCCCGAGCAGGTACGGGCCAAGGAATTGGACGCACGGACGGACTTGTTCTCCTTTGGAGTGGTGCTTTACGAGATGTCAACGGGTACGTTGCCATTCCGGGGTGAGAGTTCGGGAGTCATTTTTGACGGGATCATGAACCGCGCTCCAACTCCTCCTATCCGGCTCAATCCCGACCTTCCGCCCAAGCTCGAAGACATCATCAATCGTGCCCTGGAAAAAGACCGGGAACTGCGGTATCAGGGCGCAAAGTGCTGCGGCTGAAGCGGGACACTGAGACGGGGCGAGTAACGGTAGCCAGTTCCGGGGCAGTGCCTATTGCGCAGGAAAGTAGCTCTCAAGTGGCAGCGCCACCGTCTGCACCAGCATCAGGCTCGTCTCCTGCGCTTGCTCCATCGCCATCATCGAGTGCAGTCAAGGTCGCCGAGAGTCCGGTAGCGGGGCGGAGCAGACTTTGGAAGGTTCTTATCCCTGCTGCCGTAGTGCTGGTCGCTGCACTAATTGTCGGCGGAGTCCTTTACTACCGCTCGCGTTCGTCAAAGCAACTGACGGAGAAGGACAGCATCGTGCTCGCCGACTTTAACAACAGTACGGGCGATGCCGTGTTTGACGACGCGCTGAAGCAGGCGCTGGCAGTGGAACTGGGGCAGTCGCCATTCTTGAACGTACTGTCGGACAGAAGGGTGAGCGAGACCTTGCGGATGATGGGCCGCCCTACCAACGAGCGCATTACGGTTGATGTGGGCCGGGAGCTTTGCCTGCGCACTGGAAGCAAGGCTCTGCTGGGCGGTACGATATCGGGCTTGGGCAGCCATTACTTGATTGATGTCAATGCGGTCGCGTGCAGCGGCGGAGAAACCTTGGCCAAAGAGCAGGTCGAGGCCGCGAGCAAAGAAGATGTTCTGAAGGCGTTGAGTCGAGCCGCTTCCAGTCTCCGTGCCAAGCTGGGCGAATCGCTTCCCTCTGTTCAGAGATTCGATGTCCCCATTGAGGCGACCACATCCTCTCTCGAAGCCCTGAAAAACTACAGCATGGGTATCAAAGTAGGTCGCGAAAAGGGAGACGCACCGAGTATCCCTTTCCTAAAGCGGGCGATTGAACTCGACCCCAATTTCCCCATGGCTTATGCCGCCTTGTCGATATCGTACGAAAATCTTGGGCAACCATCGCTCGGACTTGAATATGCCACCAAAGCATATGCCTTGCGCGACCGGGTCAGCGAACGGGAGAAGCTGCGTCTAACTGCGGATTATTTTCGTGCAACCGGAGAAGTGGAAAAGGAGGCGCAGACCTACGAACTGTGGATAGCAAATTATCCTCGCGATTCCGTCCCGCATAACAACTTGGGGGCAAATTACGCCTTCATGGGGCAGTATGAAAAGGGTCTTGCAGAAGCACAGGAGACACTGCGGCTCGAGCCAAACGATGTCATCAACAATGCAAATTTGGGGGAGGTTTACCTTTACTTGAACCGGCTGGATGAGGCTAAAGCCACCTTCGATCAGGCATTGGCACGAAAGCTGGATGGCGGATATCTGCGCTTGTACTTGCACTATCTCGGCTTTCTCTGGGGAGATTCCGCACAGATGAAACAGCAGGTGGCGTGGGGCGCGGGCAAGCCCGGAGATGAAGACCTGCTGCTTTCGACCCAATCAGATTCAGACGCCTACTACGGACGGCTGGCCAAGGCTCGGGACTTCTCGCGCAGAGCGGTGGACTCGGCGGTTCGTTCCGACTCCAAAGAAACAGCGGCCCTGTGGGAAGCAAATGCTGCGTTGCGCGAGGCTGAGTTCGGCGATGGCGCATCCGCGAAGCAAGATGTAACGGCGGCTTTGGCGCTCGCTCCGGGGCGAGATGTGAAGGTGTTCACAGCCATCGCGCTCGCCCGCAGTGGCGAGGCTGACCGAGCGAAGCTGCTAGTCAAGGAGCTGGAGAAAAACTATGGCTCGAACACCGTGCTGAAGCTTTATTGGCTGCCAACCGTCAACGCTGCCATCGAACTAAACAAAGGCAATTCATCGCAAGCACTCGTGTTTCTGGAAGCCGCCGCGCCATACGAACTGGGCAGTCCGCCACCGCTACAACTGGGAACCCTCTACCCCGCCTATCTGCGCGGTCAAGCCTACCTGCTGGCACATAATGGAACCGCCGCAGCCGCTGAGTTCCAGAAGTTGCTCGATCATCGCGGTATCGTCGTGAACTTTGTGACCGGAGCACTGGCGCGTCTTCAACTCGCTCGTGCCTACGCGACGGCAGGCGACACCGCCAAAGCGAAGAGTGCGTACCAAGATTTTTTCAGCCAATGGAAAGACGCCGAGCCCGACATCCCCATTCTGAAGGAAGCTAAGGCAGAGTACGCAAAGTTGCAGTAACTCCGCTTATCCGATACTTTAGTGCTCATGCGCGAAAGTCGTCGCGAAGGCTGCCCGCTGGCGGCTTGTCGCAGAGGAGCGAACTCACTCGCCGCATTTAGTGACGTGCTCGGCTCCAGTTCAGAGAAGCTCTTCTATCAAACTGCTTTCCCATAGGATTGACCTCCTTCGGGAGTCAGCCTAACATTCCCGCCAATGGCTACTCCCCCCCAACCTGTGGGGCAGACGGTGTCCCATTACCGCATCCTCTGCAAAATCGGCGGCGGGGGCATGGGCGTGGTTTATGAGGCGGAGGACCTCAAGCTCGGTCGCCACATTGCCCTCAAATTTC
>QIAR01000735.1:3533-5217 GCA_003225595.1 Acidobacteriota bacterium
ATTTGCACGATCCACGAAATCGATGAGGTCGATGGACGGGCGTTCATCGCGATGGAACTGTTGGAGGGGCAGACGCTCCGGCACCGGATCAATGGCAAGCCGCTGGAGATCGAAACGGCGTTCGATCTGGGCATCCAGATTGCCGACGCTCTGGATGCGGCACATTCGAAGGGCATCATCCATCGCGACATGAAGCCAGCCAACATCTTCGTTACCGAGAGCGGTCAGGCCAAGGTGCTTGACTTCGGGCTGGCGAAGACTCTGAAATCGAAAGCAGAGGTGTTCGCAGGAGACATAGACGCTGCGACTGAGCTGACGGTTGCGGGCAGCATGGTGGGCACCGTGGCATACATGTCCCCAGAGCAGGTGAGAGGGAAAGAACTTGACGCACGCAGCGACCTATTCTCCTTCGGCGCGGTTCTCTACGAGATGGCTACTGGCATAGTGCCCTTCAGGGGCGATACGTCCGGGACCATTTTTGATTTGATTCTCAACCGGCCCCCGACTCCTGCTGTGCGCTTGAATCCAGAGGTATCGTCCGAGCTGGAACGAATCATCAGTAAGGCGCTAGAGAAAGACCGCGAGGTGAGGTATCAGAACGCTTCCGACATCAGGGCTGACTTGCAGCGCCTGAAGCGCACTACCGATTCGGCCCGCATCACCAGGCAAGCCGGAGTCGTACTCGCAGCACGCAGACCGTGGAGGCTCTCCGGTGTGACGATGGTAATTGCCGCTACCTCCGTGATGGCGCTCCTTGTGCTGGCGCTGAATGTAGGTAGCTGGCGGGAGCGGCTGCTGGGCAGCGGCAGTCGGACACGTATCGAATCGCTAGCCGTTTTACCGCTCGAAAATCTCTCCGGCGATGCCACGCAGGAGTACTTCGCCGACGGGATGACCGAGGAACTGATCGCCGATATTTCGAGGATTGGCGTCCTGCGAGTCATCTCTAGGACGTCGGCGATGCACTACAAGGGAACGAACAAGACAGTGCCGCAAATTGCGCGGGAGCTGAACGTCGACGCGGTGATCGAAGGTTCGGTTCGGAGGTCGGGCAATCGAGTGCGGATCACGGCCCAGCTAGTCCACGCTCCTACGGATAAGCACCTATGGGCACAGAGCTACGAAAGTGAACTGAAAGACGTTCTAGCCCTACAGAGCGAGATGGCGCGGGCCATAGCTCAGGAAGTCAGGGTTCAATTAGACCCACAACATGAGTTGTCTATTGCCAGCACGTACAAGATGAATCCAGAGGCTCACGAGGCATATTTGAGAAGTCGTTACTATTGGAGTCAAAGAACAGAACCTGCTCTGAAGACAGCCTTGCAGGCCTTTCAGGAGGCGGTCGAGAAAGACCCAGCCTTTGCCGCCGCGTACGTGGCTCTGGCAGACACGTATAACGTACTTCCGAGCTTCTCCGATTTTCCCGAAAAGGAAGCACATCTGCGGGCAAAGGAGGCCGTTAGCAAGGCTCTCCGGCTTGATAACATGTTGGCCGAAGCTCATGCCGCATTGGGCTATATACATGAAGTTGACTGGGACTTCGCTGACGCCGAGCACGAATTTCAGATGGCAATCGAGCTGAATCCAAACTACGCTTCAGCTCACCAGTGGTATGCAGAGCATTTGGCTGATATGGGGAGATTCGATGATGCCCTGAACGAAGCACGTCGTGCCCAGGAACTTG
>QIAR01000736.1 GCA_003225595.1 Acidobacteriota bacterium
TTGCCTTTCAAATCGGCCATCACCAGTTGCTTGGTAACTGCTAAACCTGTCGCCATTTTTCTCTTCTCCTCAAACCATGATCTCGTGGGTCGGAACCGAAAGTTTGGTCTTCCCAGTCAGCTGTTCCTTCACTGCCTCCACAATGTGGTGCGGCATGAACGGTTCTCCATCGTACTTGCGGATGTGCCCGTTCGGCGCGTAGCTGGTTTCGCTGCGTAGGTAGCGGGCGAACTGGCCGCTGTAGTTGTTCTCCACGATGATCGTGTGGCGCGAGCCTTTCAGAACGTCGACAATCGCCTCGCCATGCAGCGGGACGAGCCAGCGGATCTGAAGCTGATTGGCCGAGACCCCTTGCTCACTGAGGATCTCGCAGGCTTCCTCGATCACCCCTTTGGTCGACCCCCAGCCGATTAAGGTGACATCGGCATTACGTGGGCCCCACAGCGAGGGCGACGGAATCGCGGCCTCGATACCAACTACCTTGCGCATGCGCTTTTCCATCATGGCGCGGCGCTTGACTGTACTGGTGAACTCGTCGCTGATCAACACGCCGTCTTCATCGTGTTCGTCGGTCGCAGCCGTGTGGATGTGGCCGGGCACGCCCGGAATGGCGCGTGGCGAAATGCCGCTCTCGCTGATCTGGTAGCGCTTGTAAGCCCCGTTGGTCCTAGCTCCGGAGGGCGCCCCGTTCGCCCTGGTGATCAGCTCGCCGCGGTCGATTATTGGATTGAAGTCAAGGTCCCGCGGGTCGACGCTGAGCCTGCCTTCCGACAGCAACAGATCGCAAAGCACCATACCGGGGCACTGGAACTGGTCGACGATGTTGAATATTTCCGGGATGAGCCTGAAGCAATCCCCGATGTCAAGCGGGGCGGCAATGACCCGGGGGTAATCGCCGAAGGCAGCGCCGAGCATCTGCCAAAGGTCGCCCTGCTCGGTCTTGGTGGGAACTCCCGTGGACGGGCCGGCCCGTTGGCAGTTGATGACCACCACCGGGGTTTCGATCATGGCCGACATACCGAGGCCTTCGCTCATCAGGGCAAAACCGCCGCCGGAGGTGGCACACATAGCGCGAACGCCGGCGTGCGCAGCTCCAATGGCCATATTGATTACCCCGATCTCGTCTTCCACCTGCCGAACCATGATGCCGGCCTTGCGCGCGTGCGCCGCCATCCAGTGCAGAACTCCGGTCGAAGGGCTCATTGGATAAGCACAGTAGAATTTCACGCCGGCTGCCGCACCGCCCATGGCCATCGCGACGTTGCCGCTGAGCACCGCGTAACGGTTCTCAGTCATGGGAAGCGGGCTGGCAAACGGCTTGAAGTTCAAGGTGGCGTATTCATAGCCCGCCCGCGCGAGACCGACGTTTTCGGCCACCACGGCCTCGCCTTTCTTCTTGAACTGCTCGGTCAGGACACTCTCTAATCCCTGGAAGCCGATGCCCATCATGCTGAGGGCAGCGCCGATCGCGAGCGTATTCTGAGCTACTTTGTTCCGAGTAATGTCAGCCAGCTTTGAAACCGGGAGCGGGCAGAGCTGCACGCCGTTTCCGGCGGCGCCGGGCTTGATCGTCTCAGCGTTGTAAACACATGCAGCACCGGCGGTGAGCAAGCCCAGGTGGCGATCCATGCTGTCCTGGTTCAGGGGGATCAACAAGTCGATGCCATCACCCATGTTGGTGACTTTTTCCGGACCTGTACGAATGGTTAGAAAGGTGTGGCCGCCGCGAATAATCGATTGATAGGCGTTGTAGGCATTCAGGTGCAGTCCCCGGCGACTGAAGATCTTCGCGAAAATGTCGCCCGGCGTGGCGACACCCTGACCGGCGGCGCCTCCGATACCAATGGCGAAGGTCTGCTTCATAGCTATCTCCAAGCGAAATGCGCGCAGTCCGGCGCGTTTCCGGCCGCGCTGGACAGGCTCAAATGAAGTTTCGTTATCTTATCCGAGAAACTGCTCAACGGGATTTCTATTTGGCCATCCTGAGTACCCATAAGCATACACCTAAACCTTTCTTTTCGGCACGTGCAGACAGCGGGGCACCAGAATTTCAAATTACAGTCGCAACGCAATCGGCAATTGCGGTCTGAAATCCATGCAAGCTGTCGATAAACATGCTGAGAAAGATCGACGAAGCCATGGACCTAAGCTAATCCATACCATCGATACCCGAACTTCAGCGACTAATGAATTTCCCAGATTGACAAATTGGCGACGGGCATGCAACTGGGCCTTGCTTTCTTGATGTTCTTAATAAGCTGCCTGGTCAACTCAATAGTGAGCTGGCGGATGGACCTTAAAAGAACACCGCTTGTATTCAGATCCTGAGGCATTTGTAATCGAATCAGACGGACAGGGACGACCCAGACTATCAAAAGAGTTTGCGGTCG
>QIAR01000737.1 GCA_003225595.1 Acidobacteriota bacterium
TTCTATTACGCCGACAGATTTACAACCGCTCCGGAGCCAGGCACCCTGGGGTTGATGGGGATGGGGCTGATAAGCATCTTAGCTTTAGCTCGAAAAAGACTCAGCATCTGAAGCTATGTCCGAGCGGGAGCGCTTCTCCTCTTTCTCTGCCATCGCCGCTTCTTCAGATGGCGATCCAGCGTGCTGAAGCTCAAACCTCGACTGCGGCAAAACTCGCTCCGCCGCATACCGCTGCTCACAAACTCCGCCACTAACTG
>QIAR01000012.1 GCA_003225595.1 Acidobacteriota bacterium
TGGTGGGGGTCGTCTTCATGATCCCGTACTTGCAGCTCCAGCTCACAGGACTTGGGATCATTGTGCAGGTGGCAAGTTTTGAGGGTCGTATTTGCCAGCGGCGTACGGGCGGTGGCGTGGGTCAGTGTATTGAAGGATTTCTTGTTGTTATCTGCTGCCCTGGCAATTGGTATTGGGGTGCCCTACATCCACTTTGGGGGCATCAGTCCCATGTTCGCAGCGCTCGTGCACGCTAAACCCGACCACCTGATCATGCCGGGCGCCACCAAGAACCTTGGTCACGCTTGGTACGTCTCCACCGTTCTGCTGACCTCGCTGGGGTTCTACATGTGGCCGCAGGCGTTCGGGAGCAGCTTTACTGCCAAGAGTGGCAACATCTTGCGCCGGAACGCCGTGATCATGCCTCTCTACGGCATTACGTTACCGTTGATCTTCTTCGTAGGTTTCGCCGCGATTCTGGTTGTGCCCGGCCTGAGCAATGGCGATCTCTCTCTGTTGACGGTTGTGCGCAAGACCTTCCCTGCTTGGTTCTTGGGCGTGATCGGCGGGGCAGGTGCTCTCACCGCAATGGTTCCGGCAGCCATCCAAATACTGACCGCGGCCACGCTGTTCGCCAAGAACCTCTATCGCCCCATCTTCGCACCCAACATGACCGACCAGCAGGTCGCGAGGTTGGCTAAGACCATGGTGTTGGTGATCACCGCTGTTGGCCTATACTTCGCCATCTATAGCTCCACAACTCTTGTGTCCCTCCTGCTGTTGGGATATGCCGGCGTGACGCAATTCTTCCCCGGCGTCGTGCTCGGCCTGTATTCAAGACGGGTGACGATGGCTGGCGTCCTCTCAGGAATGGTCGTCGGCGTCGCCACTGTCGCGTTTTTGATGCTGAGTAAACGGGACCCCTTCATCGGCTTGAATGCCGGCTTCATTGCGTTGTGTCTCAATTTTGCGGTTACCGGAGCAATCAGCTTGCTCAGGCCCATTGAGGTAAGCGGATTTGAGGAACCCCTTCCCAGGAGTGTAGCCCAATGAGACAGCGTGCGAGCCGTAAACTGGGCGAGTCCATCCGTTTCACGGCGAATGCGGCTTCGGCGCTTCACTCGTTTGACGAACACTCACAGCCGCCCGGGATAGTTTCCGACGGCGTTTTTGCACCATCGGATGTGGAAATATCACAGTGTCTTAATTCCGGTCAGGATTAGGGAGCATGTGATCACGAATTATCGCTGGCAGATCGTGGCAAGCGGAAATAAACTGACGGAGAGTTCGCCTGGTCGCGCCGAAGGAGTCGAATTCTTGTATGGAAAGGCCACCTTCGGTGTAAGCGCGCTCGAAGTCGGGGAATTTCGAAAGGAGATCGTCAACGATCCCGGGAGCGACGGGGTTGTCGATCCGGGGCATGACTTCGATGTTGCTCGCGTTGAATCGGACCTGCCACTTGTGGGGCGGCGAGATAACAACCTCCCCACCGATGAATTCACTCCAGTGCATGTGATTGCGGAAGGCAGCTGAAACCAGACGGATACGGTAGCCGCGTTCACGGAAGATTCTGTAAGTTTTCTTGAAGACGGCGACTCCGGCCCATTCCAGATAGCCAGGATCGGTTGTGGTCATGTCCTTCTCCGCCTGAACCTTCAGCCAGTCGTCTAGCCTTCCCACCATGATCGTGCATACGGGGCCCATGGCGGAGATGTCCTTGCCTTGCATTTGCCGGCGTTTCAGACCGCGCTCCACGGCTTCGCCGACGGCGATGCATTGCGGCAGAGTGAAGCAAACCGTGGCATTGATGCTGATGCCCTGGCAGGTAGCCTCTTCAATGGCGGCAATGCCTGCTTTTGTGACGGGAATCTTGACGATCATGTTGGGCGCTAAGGCATGGAACCGCAGAGCCTGCGAGAGAATTGCCTTGGAGTCTCGATAGAAGCGAGGATCCGTCTGGATGGACAGCCGACCGTTAATTTTTCGAGATTCCTCGAAGACCGACAGGAGGAGTTCCGCTCCTTTGATCGATATTTCTTCCACCACCTTCCAGGCGATCTGGTCTTCTGTAGCGAAGGGCATCTCGTCGATGAGTTCGTGGATGCGATCCTTCCAGAGATGCATTTCCTTTTTAAGTACTTCGCCAACGATGACAGGATTGCAGGTAGCTCCAACCGCTCCGTGCTCGAGCGCATAAGTTAATTCCTGTATGGATGCCGAATCGTTCTAAAGACAAGTCGAAGTCGTCTGGGTCATTTCGTGCACGACGCTCCTGTACTTCACCAGTGACTTCGTAAGCTACCCTCTCGCCATTTGACAGGTGCCGCGTAACTAGGCGGGTGGCGGTGATTGCTGAGGCACTGATTCGCCCGCCCGCGACTAAGTTGTGCTGACTGACGGTGCGTAAGTATACACCTGTTGGCGGGAAAAGAGACTATTTCCCGAAACGTTTTGGCTCGAGTTCGACAGAATTAATGTAGCCAACTAATCCAAACAGGAGTATTAGCATGTTTCAGTAAGGCCTGCGCTTGGATAATATCGAAATATTTTGGGTAGTCAAGCGCAGAGGGGCGTTGCTTTTTTCCTATGGGACTTCTGGGGAGAGTCATGAGCAAGGCGAGGACAGCCAGGTTGAGGTCGAAAGCGAAACGCGTAAAACACCACGTTACAATTCGCGAAGTGGCGAAGGCAGCCAGGGCTTCCGTCTCCACAGTTTCCGCCGCGCTGAACAATTCGGACTATGTCAGCACCGACATGCGGAGTCGAATTGATGATGCGGTCAAGACGCTTCGCTATCGTCCGAATGACCTAGCCAGGGGACTTCGACTCCAACGAACTCACTCGATTGCCATCGTTGTCCCGGATCTTTCGAACAACTTTTACATCGAACTGGTTCGTGGGGCCAAGGATTACTCTGCCTCAGCGAATTACACTGTGTTGATCGGAGATTCCAGAGACAGTTGGGAGGAGGAGCGCAATTATCTCGATTCGTTTCATCGTCGGCGAGTCGATGGTGTTGTACGAGTCCCTGCAATAAACGCCGCCGGGGGGAAAGCCAGATCGATTCTGGGAAATCTTCCGGTGGTTTATGCGGACCGTTACCCACTGGTGCGTGACTCCTATGTCGGAAGAGTCGGAGTAGACAATGCCCGGGCGGCCGAAAGCGCCACTCGCTACCTACTGAGTCTGGGGCACCGCCATATCGGGGTAATCACGGGTGATCCTTCCAGCGGGACTTCCGTCGACAGGCTCCAGGGATTCACTCACACGCTTCGCATCGCGAAAATCCGCCCCGACCGTTCGATGATTCATACCGGGCACAATGACATGGAAAGCGGCCATTTTCATGCGATGCAGCTTTTGACAGGAGCCCAGCGTCCCACGGCAATATTCTGTACCAATAACATGATGGCTTTGGGTGCGCTGGCGGCCATACAAGAGATCGGACTGGCTTGCCCGGAGGATATCAGCTTGCTCGGGTTCGACGATTTCTATTGGGCGACGCTGCTGCGGCCGAGACTCACGGTGGTCCGCCAGCCTGCAAGAGAAATAGGAATGGTAGCGGCGAGACTTTTGATCGATCACATTGAAGGCCGGCCCAGCGTGCCTTCGCCGGCGCTGCTCGAGACACAACTCATCGTTCGAGACTCCTGCTCCCCTCCGAAAAAGGCGTAAACGCAGCGCAACAACGCGGGAATCAGCCGAGAGGGCCCCTTGCGCCATCTTTTTGCGCAGTCTCAAGCAGTCACGGTGGAGCGGTTCTCCGCTGGAGCAAACGGCCACAACCTAGCCGCTCTGGCCCGAAAGAAGTACGCAGCCAATCCCAGCAACAAGAGGACAACGGCAGTGCCCAGAAACTGGCGTTGCTCCGGTGTGGCTGCGACGTAAATCCATCCTACAAGCGCGACGAGGGCGGGAATGGGATACAGCCACATGCCATAGGGACGATGGATTTCCTTCCGATACATATGGATGGCGAACACGGCTAAGATCTGGGGGATGAACTGGAAGACAATCTGGATGATCATGAGCGCCGAAAGCAGCCGTTCTAACGACAACCAGCAGAGCGGAATGGCCAGGGCATTGATGGCCAGAAGAGAAACGGTAGGGAAGTGGCCCGTGGGATGTACGCGGCCGAACACTCTAAAAAAGTTTCCCTCGGCGCCCGCCGCATATAGGATTCGAGAGTATCCCAGGATCATAGTGAAAATCCCGCCGAGTGTAGCGGTCAGAATGAGGCATGTCATCACGGCGGCCGCGCGCGGGCCGTGCAGCTTGCCGATGAACTCAGATACTACCGCATGAGAGACGGCGGCCTCGCGCCAGGGAATTGTTCCGACGATCACCATACTCATCAAGAGGTACAGCACCGCAACGATCAGGACCGAGAACACGATGGCTCTGGGGATATTTCTGGCAGGGTTTTTGACTTCACCTCCGAGGTAGGTGATGTTGTTGTACCCGCCGTAGTTATACATCGCAATTAAGGTGGCAGCCGCTAAGCCGAAGAAGAAAGACTTGGATACATGAAAGGCGCCGGGCGGAAAGTCGAAGGCCATTTTTGTGTTCATATGAATCAGGCCGGAGCCGATCACCCAAAACATGGCAGTGAGCACGACCCCGAGCATGACGACCGACATACGCCCCACAGTTTTGATGGGACGGTACAGCAGGAAGGTAATCAGAACGCAGGCTGCCGCGGCGAGGGCACCGACGCCAGCGTGCGTCAAGCCCGGAAAGAAATAATGCGTGTATTCTGCAAAGCCGACGCAGGCGGCCGAAATGGCCAGGGGAGCAACAAAAATCGTTTCCCACAGGAAGAGGAAGGAAAACAGAATGCCCCAGCTGCGGGGATTGAAGGCCTTGCGGAAGTAGATGTACGCCCCTCCCGCTCCCGGCATGGCAGCACCCAGTTCCGCGTAAACCATGCCATCACAGACGGAAAACAATGCGCCCAGAAACCAGCCAAGCACAGCCTGGGGCCCGCCCATCGCAGAAAGGATTACGCCAATGGTGATGAAAGGCCCGATGCCAATCATCTCGAGCATGTTTACGGCCGTGGACTGAACCAGGCCCATTCCGCGAACGAGTTTCTGGGAAGCTCCTGCGATCTCGGGCGGAAGATGGGGTGCAGAGTTTTCGGCCAAGTCAGGTGTCCGGGAAATGTATTCAACAACGCGCGGGCACTATAGCAGCGTCATCGGGCTGGGAGCAAGGGAAGAAGCGCGAAAAACGCTGAAACGTTTCGGTATGTGCGAACCCAAAGCGCAACGGTGCGATATCCGTATTCGTGCGACGAAAAATGGGCGTGGACAAGCCGGGGAATCTTACGTTAGCCTGCAGGCAAATTTTGAGGATGAGGGCATATGACAGAGATTAGAAGGAGGGATCTATTGCTGGCGGGACTGGCCCTTCCCGGGATCGTGGGGGCTGTTAATCATGGTGCTGGCGATGACAGTTCGGAGCCAAAACGATTCGAGGATACTGTCGGGTTCGAAGTGGCGGACGTTGTATCCCGCTGTCGCCTTGCGATTCTGCCCCTCGGCAGCCTGGAGTTTCACGGTCCCCACAATCCCCTTGGTTCGGATTCCATCATTATCTCAGGAATTGCGGAGCGCGTGGCTGCACGGACGGCCGGGCTGCTCTTTCCGACAATCAGATTTACGC
This sequence comes from Acidobacteriota bacterium, assembly GCA_003225595.1. Lineage (GTDB taxonomy): Bacteria > Acidobacteriota > Terriglobia > Terriglobales > Acidobacteriaceae > Gp1-AA124. The sequence continues at coordinate 5,647 of QIAR01000012.1, forward strand.
AGTGTCCCGCGCATACGGCACAGTTTCGCGGGACCATCTCGATTCGGCCGGAGGTCATGACTATGTACTTTGTGGACGTGCTGCGCAACATTGCGCGTCTCGGATTCCGCAAAATTTTCATCCTCAACGGGCATGACGGCAACATCGGGCCGGGACGTGGAGCAATCGCCCAAGTCGCAGACGAGACTAAAGACGCGGCTCTGCTCTTTGTAAGCTGGTGGGAATTTCTGCCCGGCGAAATGATGAAGACTTTGGCTATGTTTCACCAGGCCAATGGAGGGCACGGGCACGGCGGACCGCTGGAAACCTCTGCGATGGCCGCGTTCCGTCCGGATCTGATGCATCTGGATCAGGCGAAGGATTTGGCGGAAACGCCGGACCTTTCTGGCGGGCCGCCGTACTTTCTGCAGAAATCCACGGCGACCGACTGGCCGGGATATTCCGGAAAGGTCAGCGAAGCCTCCGCGGAGAAGGGAAGAAAGATCATCCAAATAAGTGAGGACGGAATCGTGAGACTTATCGAGAATTGGTTGAAGCACGACGAAGTTCCCGGCAGTTGGTAGGCCGAGAGGAATCCGGTAGCCATTGTTTCGCGCAGACGAGCGCTTGGCTACGATGAGTAAGGGAATCCGGAGAAATGGTTATCGTGACGGTGTGGGGAAAGTTGTGGCGAGGAATCCTGGTTACGGCCGCTCTCCCGCTCTTCTGTTTCACGTCCACAATTGCCGGACAGCAGAATCCGAGTTCCCGCCGAACGCATTCGCCCCAAGCCTCGAGTCTGCTCGCGGAAGCGCAAACCGCTCTGGCGCAGGGGGACCCGAAGAAGGCGATAGCAATTCTTTCGAGCCATCTTCAGGCTCACCCTAAAGATATTCGCGCCCGGCTTGCGCTCGGTCAGGCATACGTCATCGCAGGACAGAACGACCAGGCGGAGGCCGAGTTCCAGACAGTCCTGAAGGATGCTCCAGGCGATGTCACTGCGCTCGCGTCAGTCGGCGAGATCTATCTGCATGAGGGCCAACTCGATAAGGCCGAGGCGATGTTGGGCCGCGCAACAAAAGCTAGGGGCAGCGCCCCGCGCATTCGACTGCAGTGGGCAGTCGTGCTCGCACGCCTCCATAGATATAAGGAAGCGCAGAGCGCTTTAGCTGGTCTAACTCCACCCAGTGAGCCTGAAGAACGCGTGGGGTTCCATCGGCTGAAGGCTTCGGTAGCTTCGGGGCTTGGAAACCCTTCGGCAGCCGCATCGGAAATGGAGAAGGCTCTTGCTCTACAGCCGCAGGACGCCGGGCTGACCATGGCAACGGCAGTGGCAGAGCTGCAATCCGAGAATTGGCGTCGTGCTGCCAGCCTGGCAGAGCCTCTGTATTCCCGCACTCGCGATCCACAAGCGGGGCTCGTTCTTCTGGAAGCACAGTTGGGAATGAATGGGGATTTCCATAAAACTTTGGAATTGTTGCACGCCTCACAATTGAAACCCGCAGAGGAGTTGGCCTTTCGGCAGCGTTTGGCAGAGGTTCTGATCTCTCACGGCGAATTCTCCGCGTCCATTGAAGAGCTGACAAGAGCAGTGGAGCTCGACCCCAATCGGGGCGACTTGGCCTACAACCTGGCTCTCGCGCAGTTCAAGGCAGGGCGTCTGGACGATTCGCTGCAGAGTGCAGAAAAGTGCAGAGCTTTCGACGACACAGCCGATCTAGAAGACCTGCTTGGCGACATCCAGGAAGCGCGTGGCGACAATTTGGCCGCTGCGCGCAGTTACCAGGCCGCAGTGAGGCTTGCACCGAACGAGGAAAAGTATCGCTTATCACTCGCAGTGGAATTCGTCCGGCATAAAAGCTTCGATGCCGCCCGAGTGGTTCTCAAGCAAGCCGAAGAGGTGTGGCCGAAATCCTGGCGAATACAGCTCGCACTGGGCATGGTGGAGTACTTTGCAGGAAGTGACGAGGAAGCCAGCCGAATTCTCGTACATGCTGCGGTGTTGGCTCCCGAACCTGAGACTGCTCTGCGGTATCTGGGAAACATTCAGATGGATCAGGCTTCGGCTCCTGCTCCTGCTGCCATTGCGCAACTCTGTGGGTATTCTGACTGGCATCCCAAAGACGGAAAGCTGCAGTACTACTGCGGAGCCTTGCTCTTCCGAAGAGATTACGCCTCTGTAGACAAGACGCATGCCGATGAGATTCTGCGCAGACTGCACACCGCTGCAAATCTTCTTGCCAAGGATGCGGCGCCGCATTGCCAGCTTGGCAAAGTGTATCGATGGGTGGAGCGATGGCAAGAGGCGCGCGGGGAATCCGAAACCTGTGTGCGCATGGATCCGAACTCCGCAGACGGGCACTATCGGCTGGCACAGATTTATCAGCACCTTGGAGAAGCGGAGCGGTCGCGTCAGGAGATGACACTCTACAACGCCGCCTCACAGCGGATGGCGGACGAAAACGCCCGCCGCGATGAGACGATGAAGACGTTCCTCTACACGATTCAGAAGGAGGCACCGGACTATAAGTGAAACATGGTCCGGTGCCAAGTAAATCCACTGTGATGACCGATCAGCGAGTGGACTTCTTCTCGACGAGGGAGTTTAGAGATCGCGATCCCGCGAGTTGAGGGTTCTTCGCCAGGCTAACCATGTTGGCGAAGAGACGGTACGCGCCGGGCACGCCCTCTGGCATCTGGCGATAAAACGCGTACGCGTTATAGATATAAATGCCCTTGCCGTATTTTGCGTAGAGTAGGCCGCCTTTTTGGGGATCCTGACCGGGATCGTGTGTTTCAAGTAGCGGCTCGTAGGCCGCATCCCAACTCGCGAGAAACTTCGACCCGCGTTCCTCCACCCAATTTTCAAAATCCTTAGCGATGATTTTGTTAGGCCAGGTGAAAACAGGGTTAGCCGGAGCGAGGATTTCGACCTTGGAATGCTCGTCCGTAACTTCTTCCGGATTAGGTCCCATTTTGTATGGATAGGGACCATAGTTGTGATCGTATTCCTGCGTGTTGTATTGCACGATCACCGCGCCACCATTCCTGACGTAATCCAGAATGCGCCCATTGTATGTTTTCAAGTCTTCGCGCACAGCGTACGCGCGAACGCCCAAAATGATGGCGTCGAACTTGGAAAGGTTTCCGCTGGCCAGATCTCCTGCCGTTAGGAAACGGACGTTGATCCCAAGACTCACGAGTGACTGTGGCACATCATCGCCGGCGCCCACGATGTAGCCAACGTTGAGACCCGGGGCAACCTTCACGTTCACGCCGGTCGTGTGGTAGGTAGATGGCCGATAAAGATTGTAGGGGCGCAGAGCGGGATAGCCCACGGTGTGGTATCCCTCTTTGTATTCCTGGCCGTTACACGTCGCCACGGCGGTAATCGTGTAGGGCTTGTCTTCAAGACGAGCCGGAATTACGTGGAAGCTGAGAGTCTGGTCCTCGCCATCCTTGGCTGTTGAAAATTGTTGCTCCGGCGCCTTCCAACCTTCCGGCAAATCGAGTTTCACTGTTCCCTTTGCGGGACCTTTGACGTTGCTGTGGACGACAACGCTTAGGTCGAAGGATTTAGCGCTCAAAGACACAATACCCGCTTGCGGTGCGATGGAAACAGAAATGGCAGGACCAACAATCAGAGGTTCGGGTACCGCTCCAGCCCCCGTGACCCGGTTTATGGACTGGACGACTTGGGACAATTCGAATGGTACTCCGTTGAACAAGAAGTGAAGCTTGGCAGAAAGAGGATACGGAA
>QIAR01000727.1:0-1291 GCA_003225595.1 Acidobacteriota bacterium
TGGACGAATCTGGTACTAACTTTTGGTTGGATCTTTTTTGTTCTGGCGGGAACCCTCGCGATGGCAGCCGCCAAGAATTTCCGACGATATGGACGGGATTACCCAGTCGAGATTATCTTCGCGGCACTCTATTTAATCTCGATCTATACCTACAATTACCCCTATTGGGCACGAGGCAATTTTGCGCGGTTCGCCATTCCCGTTATTCCTTTCGCGCTAATAGCGCTGCAGCGGTGGATCCCAAGGGACCGACGTCTGCTTTGGGGAATTGGGCTAGTTTCGCCAGTCCTGGCCGCGGCATCCGCAATTGGGATAAAAAACGCAATCGACATCCTTCACAGTGCACTCGGATGAGGCGGCCCGTGAGACTCTACTAGAGGTTCGTATGGAAGACTTAATCAAGAACTCTGGTGCGGCGATGGTGCGGAGCCTTTGGTCTTTTCCTGCTGGTTTCCTGCCAAAAGCCTTCATAATCGCGCAGTGTGTTGATCGTAAAGTTAAGGTTGCTTGCCCGCCCCTTGCCTTGGTAACGCTGCCACGCACTTGCCGACTAGAGTGTTAGCAACCGAGAGCAGCTCGTCTACATGCTTGCTCCAACTGAAATCATTTGAGCGTCGCCGCCCTTTCTGTTTCATTGAGCGACGAAGCTCGGGTAAACTTGCAAGCTCGCACAGCCTATCCGCAAGTTGTTGCGGCGAGAAGCGATTGAAGTAGAGCGCCGCTTCGCCGCAAATTTCCCGATGCACCGGCAGATCGGAAGCCAAAGCGGGCAATCCGCTCGCCATCGCTTCCACCAGAGGATGTGCAAAAGATTCGGCATAGGCTGGCGTCACATACAAATCGCAGGATTGATAGAGCTGGTGCAAGAGACCATAGGGGATGGTACCCAACTCGACGACTTCTTCGGAAACCCCCAACTGCTGAACCAGTAATGCGTCCGAGTCCGCGCAGTACGAACCTGGATTATCTTGCGATCTTAACCTGCAGGTCAGGATGAGCCGTACCTTCCTCGGACCTAACTTTTTTCGCAATAGGGAGACGGCGCGAATCAACGTCTGGAAATTGCGATAGTAGTTGTGATGACTCACAAATAACAGGCGCAAAGCACCATTGGTTTCCACGAGCTTTCTCTGGACATTCGCTGGCAAAGGCGTACGATCGCGGACAAACGCATTGTGATCAAATCCGTGGTGAATGGCGACCGCGTCGAATCCAGTCCAATCCTTTAGTTCTCCAGCGAATGCCGCGCTGGGCGCAACAGTGCAGTCAGCGTGCTCAATCGACATTCGCG
>QIAR01000727.1:1333-3882 GCA_003225595.1 Acidobacteriota bacterium
ATCGCCGCGAGCACGAAGGTCCCGTCGAAAATCCTGTGAGGTATAAAGCGAGTTTCGGCTGAGGAGAATTTGCGGGACAGGAGAATTCCAGAGCGCGAAGTTGCCGGCACAGATTAGTACGTCTGCACGGCTGCGACGCGCAAGCGCTGCAACATGTCGCTGCTCATGCCAAAACCGCCGAGCAGCACCCGCTCCGTCCGGGCGCTCGATGAAACAAATGTTTTCCCAATAGCCTAGTTCCTTCCGAAGCGAGGACGTGACAAGAATAGTGGCTCGCAGGTCGCACCTGGCAGCCAAGTGAGGGACCACATTGCGCACGTAGGTGAGCCCACCCCCGGTGCTGGCGGCAAGCGCATTGATGAAAAGATGCATCATCGATGGATGGCAATTGTTTCAGGAGCGGGGCCGATTACCGAAGGATGCCAGGAACGGACAGCCCGCACCGTCTCTCGAGATCGAGCAGGAGCAACGTCAATCAAAACGAAGGCAAAACTCCAGAAAAGTACAGTCAGGTAATATCCCACAGCAAAGAGCCAATCTTCAAAAAAGGCGTGCACCAGTCCAGCGCTCAGTACCATGGCTAGAGGAACGGAACAGTGATGGGGACTGGCGGTCTGGCGCATCCAGGCGCATACCCTGGCGATGGCCTGGGCGACCAGAAACAGAAGGAGAAGGAAAGGGATGTTCCCCAGCAGGCCAACCCATTCGGTAATCGCGAGATAACTGCTGCCGTGTTCACGTCCGGCTTCCTCCTTGGTGTGGACCGAAGAAAGGCTTACATTCGACGATGCAGAACGCAGTTCACTCGTACCGAATCCGGAGCCGAACCAGGGATGTGCTTGAATGATGTCAACCGTCTGCTGCCATGGTGTAGTCCGCGACCCAAATACCCCCTGCGGCTCTTTTCCCTTGTACACGACGGAGGAGGTGACTGCGGACCTAAACTCATCAAAGTGCACGGGGAATAGCACACCCGCTATGCCGAGGAAGAAAACGACGAGAAAGGCGGCTTGCACGAGCAGCTTTTGGCGTCGCAGACAAATACAGAGGATGATGACGGAAGTCGCAGCGGAAACCATCGCAGCGCGAGAGAGAGAATAATACAAGAGCAAGCCACACAGGAATAACGCAAGCGCCCGGCGATGTCGAAGGAACCGGGTCGGCGCGACCACAACCGCCCACAGTAACACCGGAAGCACCACTATCGCCATCACCAGGCCTAGAGAGTTGGGATTACCAAAGATTGCCTGATGAAAGGTGAAGTAGCACACGACACTGATATAGACGGTGATTTCACAACCCAGGACGAGGCCATTTATGAACTGCGTTTCGCGTCCCAAGATCGCAAGGCGGCCTCCGGACGATGCGTACAAAAAGAGCAGAAAAAGACTTAGCACCTTGAGCAATGCCATTTGCGGAAAGGCAGATACCATGGCAGAAACGAGGGCACCCAGCACACAAAAGAGCGCCGTAAGGTGAAAAGCTCCAAAATGCTGGCGTCGGCCTTTCATCCATTTGACATAACCAGCAAAGGCGCCGGCAGCGAGAACAAACCAGCGGACCGACAACCACACGGGATAATAGGGAACATCCATTCCCGCCCAGAGGAATGAGAGGATTAACACGAGAAAGAATATCTGCTCATAATGCCAGATGCTGGCGATCACGATTTCCGTCAGGAGAATCGCCCCCAAGTAATTTATGTCACTGAAGTAACCTGCGTTCCGCTGGGCAAGGAAGAAGAAGGTTATCGTCCCGGCGATGATGACAATAAAGAATAGGAATCGGGGAGAAATGTTCATGCAGTCCTCGCGAAGACGAATTCCACCGCTTGAGCCAAGCCCCTGGCCCAAGCCTCCGGTGAATATGAGCGAATGCGCTGTGCACTGCGGGCGCTCATCTGCTCCCTCAATTCTGGCCGCTTTGCCAGTGAATTCATTGCCGCACTTAGGCCAGGCACATCCCTGGGCGGAACAATGAATCCATTCCACGCCTCTTGGACCAAATCAGCGGCACAACCTGCGACACTGCTGGAAATCACCGGCAAACCACAAGCCATGGCTTCGTTTATCACCAAACCCCAGGTATCGCTATAAGTGGGTAGGATCACCGCTTCAGCCAAGCCATAGAAGGCGGCCAGTTCCTCGCGGTGCATGAACCCGACACAGTGAACAACACCTGGTCGGATGTGCGAAGCACGTTTCATCAGTTCGTTTTTCGCAGCGCCGTCCCCGACGAATACTAATGCGATTTGCGATCGAAGTTCGTCGTCCAGTTTGGCATACGCTTCGAGCAGTTCAAAGATGCCTTTTGCGGTTACCATCCGCCCGACGTAGACGAAGTATCGATCGGGTAACCCAAGTTTCCGACGCGTATCCCATCCATTCTTAGAGATCTGTGCTGCCCGTGAGAAAAAATCGATGTCAACGGCATTGGGCGCGGTAAAGATCTTTGGTTCTGAAACACCCAGGTTTTTCAAGTACACGAACGAGGACTTACCCGGAACAACGAATCCATCACATCGATCCAAGAATCTCGATTTAAGGAAT
>QIAR01000730.1:0-2261 GCA_003225595.1 Acidobacteriota bacterium
CTTTGGTAGCCGTGTTGAGATCGAGCTTACCGCTGGTTTTGGAGGACGTGTCAGAGGCGGTGCTGGACTTTCTGGTCTTCTTGGTAGTGGTTGTGGTTGTCGATTGATTGGAACTTGTGCTCGCTCCGGTCTGATCATTCTGCGCGAAGCTCAAAGATGTTGCCAGAACAAGCGCCGACAAGAGGAATAGCAGTTTCTTAACGGACATAGATGCTCCATTCGTGAAGATTTTCTGAAATGGGCGAAACGGTGTGGCCAGACCAGGGACGCGGCCCTGTCACTATCCCATCAAATTCAGGAGTGTTGTACTTAGTTAGGTGCGGGTGATGGCCCTTGGGTTGCCCACTTGGGGCCGTCGTGACTGGGCTCACCACCCGGCGCATTGCAGCAGTTACCGCAACCGCAGCAGCCACTTCATGCCGCTGCCTGACCAGAGATCTGGCGCAATTTCATGAGTTCCGCGTGTGTCCGCGAGACTCAACGGCTATCGGGGAAAATCGGAAATCTGCGCCCAGAAAACGGACGTGAAAGGTGCCGCCCAATGGCCGCCCACACGAGCTGCCTGCAGGTGAAAGGTCATAGCCAAATTATCGGTGTAAATCACCGCACAAGGCTGGCCCCAGCCGCTCCGGCGCTCAGGCAAATAGTCCGCCGATGGCCGCACTGAAGGCGACAACAGACAACATAAGCCGAATCGTGTGAAGAAAATGCCACCGGTCGCGGAACTTTGCCCAGCCGGATGGAAGCGACTCGGGCGTCCACGAATTCACAGTCTTGTTGATCGGGTTAATCCACGCGGCCCAGATAATCACCATGAGCATGACACAGCCGGAGGCAAGGGTCGCAAGGTGGGCACCACGCTCCCCCCAGGTAACGATAGCCATCGCGAGCGTGGAAAAGAGCGCGGCGACCTCCAGCCCGCCAACACACGCCCATAGTTGCGTAACAGAACTTGCTGGACTGCCAAGAACTGCGCTCCAGGAAGGGTCGCCTTGGGGCCACGTTGAAGGAGATGCGAGAACGAAACCCCACTCACAAAGCCTAGAAGAAAGATGCTGAGGAATCCAAGCAACGGCTTCATAGGTTCACCCCAGGCTCCGTTGTTCGCCCCCTGGACTTGCCGGTTCTTAAGAAGACTTTGACGTTGGCCCACTCACTTCAACAACGCGAAGCTCGCTCATGCAGCGGGAGCCTCACAGCCGTGCTCATTGCAACTTCGCGTACTCCGCCTTGGCCTGCTTGAGGATGGGGATGTCGGGATCGGCGTCTTTCCAGAGGGCAAGAAAGTCTTGATAGGCGGCGCGGGCTTTCGTGGTGTCGCCTTGGAGAGCGTAGGCACGTGCGAGTCCGACCTGCGCAAGTGCCCCCAGCGGGAAATTCAGGACGATACCGCGATGATTGAGGACCACATTCGGCGCAAGGCGCTGCGCCTCCTGAGTTTCCCTCAGGGACTTATCGTATTGCCCGAGAGCGGTGAAATTCGCGCCCAAGTTGCCATGCGGAATAGGGTCCTGGGGATAGCTCTGAATCCATAGCTGATAAGTCTGGGCCTCCTTCTCCAATTCCCCCGTAACAAAAGCGTAGTAATCAGCAGAGATGCGGAGTCTCTCCTTCTCGCTCACCCGATCCCGCAGTTCATATGCCTTCTTCAGGTTCTCCGCAGATAGGCTGGGTTGACCGAGGTTTGCGTACGACACTCCCAAGGTCGCGTAGGCCACGGCGAAGTTGGGGTCCAGCTCAATCGCTCGCCTGATAAAGGGGATGCCTTCGGCGTCCCCTTTTTCACGGGAAGTCGCTACGCCCATGCTGAAGGTCTTCAACGCCTCCAGCGAAGAGGTCGTCGCCTCAATCGGAACGTTGAATTTCTGCACCGAAGCCAGTGACTCGCCCAGCTTGGTGCGCAGGCTGGAAGCGACGGTGCCCAAGGCCTTCACCACCTCTTCCTTGCTTGACGCCTCGCCCTGTTCCTTGGCCAGCGTATCTCCGTTTCCGCAGTTCACCGCCTGCAACCCAACCATGTACTGGCTGCCCAAACGGGAAATCGATCCGGCCAATAGCGCCTTGCTCCCAGTTCGCAAGCAGATTTCCTGCGCCACGTCCCGCGTCACACGCTCATTGGGCGGGCGGCCCATCAAGCGAAGTGTCTCTCCCATCTTGCGGTCGGAGAGAACGTTGAGGAAGGGTGATTGCTCCAGATCAACCGCCAATGCTTGCTTCAGGGCGTCGTCGAACACAGCATCGCCGGTCGTGTTGGCGAAGTC
>QIAR01000730.1:2473-2837 GCA_003225595.1 Acidobacteriota bacterium
ACGGGCTGCTGCGCAACCCGCTGAGAGCCAGAATCCTGTGCTATCGCCACCGATCCAGAACTGGCAAGTCCCACCCGCCCTGTGTCCGTGTCCCGCTTCAGCCGATTCCTTCAGCATGCGCTGCATCGAGTGCATCGGCGATTTCGATGGCTAGCGACAACAGTGTCTCCAGCTCCATTGGACGGTTGCCGATCAGGTGCTTGACTTCGGACTGGCCAAAGTGACACCCGTCGCAAGCAGAATCGCGGAACCGGCTGGAGTAACTGCGCAAGCGACGGCGATCAGCGAGCAGCACCTGACCAGTCCCGGCACGACTCTAGGCACCATTGTCTACATGTCTCCTGAGCAGGCGAAGGGAAAAGAA
>QIAR01000013.1 GCA_003225595.1 Acidobacteriota bacterium
TGAGCAGGAGATATCCGACATGAGCGAATCTGTGGGTACGCAAGTCGGCAAGCGCTCTTCTTCAATCACGTTCTTGACAATCGTGACGGTTTTATCACTGGCGCTCGCCGGAGCTGAGCTTCTGCTCGCCGTTCATTACCGCCGCCAGCAGGTTGCCGCAGAGACAGAAAAGGTGGCCGAGAACTTTCAAAAGTTCTACTACGATTCGTATGTTTGGCAGAAGATGAAGTGGCTGGGCATTACGTCGGAGCAGACGCCGACTGACAACTGGAGCATGCAGGAGATTATTGACGAGATCCGACCCGATTACATTATCGAAGCGGGGACGTTTAACGGAGGGACGACCCTGTTTTATGCATCCGTACTGTCCTACGTTAATCCAAATGGCAAGGTGATCACCATCGATGTGGAACCACAAGTGGCGGACGCCTCGAAGTGGCCGTTATGGAAACAACGTGTGGAACTGATCGTCGGCAGCTCGGTGGAACCCAGGGTGACGGATCACATCGCTCAAGAAGTTCGGGACAAGACGGTGTTGGTGACTCTCGACTCCCTGCACACTCACGACCATGTTCTGAAAGAAATGGAGATTTACTCGAAGCTGGTAACGCCGGGCAGTTATCTCGTCGTGCAGGATACGAACCTCAACGGCCATCCCGTGCTCCCCCAATGGGGGCCTGGGCCCATGGAGGCTGTGCAGGAGTTCCTGAGGACGCACGACAACTTTGTTGTGGATCGCGGCCGGGAGAAGTTCCTGCTAACGTTCTATCCAGGCGGCTGGCTGAAGCGGGTGAAGTAACTCGTGGGGATCATTTCGTTGTGAAACGTGGGACCCTGCTTCACTCCCTGGATTCTTTCCTCCCCTCCATCATCACTTTCCGCAACGCCCGATTGATCCGTGTCTGGTAGCCACGCCCTTGCTTTTTGAAGCAGGCCAGCACGTCGGCGTCCAGACGCAGCGTGACCGGCTTCTTGATCGGCTTGTACAGCTCCGCGATCTCCGCAATCAGATCATGCGAGCCTTTTGCCTCATCGGCCGCAGCCTTCAGCCTGGCAATCTTTCCTCCGGCAGTCCTCCTTCTGGCAATCTGTCGGCCCTTCGTAACTCTTGTCCGTCGTTTCATTTAGAAATATATGTATACAACTATACGTACATATTGGCTAGTACAAAGTGTTCCACGTGGAACACTTGGACGATTCTGACCATGAGGCCTATGCAGCGCTGAGCCACTCCAGCTAACATGGAAGCGTAAGCCCTTGTTGGCAACCCGGAAGCGCATGGGGTCCGGTGACTCTCCCGGTCTTCAAAACCGGCGGGCGGCGGGTTTGCCCGTCGCCGGTGCGTTCGACTCGCACACGCTTCCGCCAATTACTTTGTCTTGAGAACACCCGTTAACACTGGGCGGCTCCCCTCATCGGAACTCCCAACGAACTTCCTTCATTGGACTCAAGGCAACCGTAGTACTCCTACTCGCATCCAGAGTGCAGCCTGGATAGTTCTGAAGATCAACGCGCTGTCTTGTCACCGTGATGCAGACTGCGACTGAAGGCTTTCCTCCAGCTACGGCCAAGCAGTTCGATGGATGGTTCATTTCTCGCCGGCCAAAAGCCGCTCCCCACACCCTTGCTCTAACCCAGTCTCAATACCATCTCGAAAAACAGCAAGAGGCCGGCTTTCATGAATAGACGACTACTCTCAAGCGCACTCGCCTTGCGAACTACGAAGGAGAAAAAATGCGAAATCTAAGGATGGTGCTTTGCTTTGGAAATGCCAGAGGCCGGCTGGCCGTTTTCAGTCTGGCTCTGCTCGTCGTTTCGATTTCAGCGCTCTGGCTCACGCCGGCGGCGAGCGCTGCGTCCAAGGCTCCCGCCTTCGGGCGAGAGGTAATTGTGGACCACCAGCGGGTCGCGGGCGAGCCCAGCATCTCGATCGACTCGCAGGACCGCATTTACGTTGCCGCGCCGTTCGGGTTCTCGACAACGGCCAGCTTCGTTTGGCGCTCGACCGACCACGGTCGCAGCTTCCACCTCGTCCCCGGCGACCTGGCGACTTTCGGCAAGCCCACCACCTGCATAGGAGGAGGAGACTCGGCTTTGGCCGTCGACACCGTGAACCGGGTCTACTTCGGCGACCTGCAGGGCCTGACCAACGTCAGCAACAGCGTTAGCTCAGACCAAGGAGCGACCTGGCTTACCACCTGCAATGCAGCCAATGCGGTTGGGGTGGATCGGCCTTGGATCGCGACTTTCGGCGACCCGCAAGCGGGTGGCGCCCTCTACCAGACGGTCGATCAAATTGGCCAGTGCGTCGGGGCTTGCGATCAGAGTCTAGGCGAAGTGGGAGCCAACATTGTCGAGATCACACGCTCGCAGGACGGAGTGACCTTTAGCCCACTTCCGGCCCAGCAGATTGAGCCGGACGGAATCGTCTCCGGTATCGTGACCGACTCCCAAGGCGGCGTCTACATCGCCCACACCGGGCTGGTCGACGACTCTGGAAACATTATTGGCGGGGCCGATGTCAATAGTAATGACAACGCCGTCGTGGTAGTACGCTTCCCGAACGGGTACCAGAGCGCGACCGCCACCCAGTTGCTTAACGGCCAGACGCTCTGCCAGATGCAGCCCTCCACCTGCACGACCTCGGTCGTCTATCGCGCCCCGCTTGATGCCACCGGCAACAGCACGGTCACAGTCGGACAGGATTTCAGCCCGATCGCCATCGACCGAGCCGGCAATCTTTATGTCACTTGGTCACAGGCAACGGTCGACTCGACGGGGAACATCAGCGGTTCCAGTCAGATATACATGGCCGTCTCCACCGACCACGGCGCCCACTGGGGCTCGCCCGTCCGGGTGACCGCTGCCACGCCCAGCCTGCAGACCAATCTCTTTCCGTGGATCGCGGCCGGTGATGCGGGTCGCGTCGACATTGTATGGTACGGGACGCCCACGCTTGGGTCCTGCCCGAACCAGCCCTGCGGTTCCAGCGCCATCCAGGCCCACTGGTCAGTGATGATGGCCCAAAGCTTGAACGCGATCGTCAAAGGTGCGCCCAACGCCACACCCAGCTTCGCGACCACTCAGGTCTCCGAGGTCTCGAACCATTTCGGTGCAATCTGCACTATGGGGATTGGGTGCACCACCGGTGGCGACCGCGGTCTGCTCGACTTCTTGAGCGTCACGGTCGGTCTGCAGGGCGAGGCTAATGTGGTCTGGGCAGACGCAGTCAACCAAAACTTTAACGGCGGTACCTCATCTGCGCTGATTGCCTTCAACCGCCAGGTTGCCGGCCCAAGCCTGTACGCCAGCGTCGGGCAGGTGACCGGGCCCACGCCTGCCAGCGGGTCCGCGTCGGGGTCGCCGGACGCCTTCTACTCCGCCAACAACATGACCACTGCGGCATCAGGGAACCTAGTCATCAAATCGGCCTCGGTCAGCAAACCCGACTCACAGCACTACCGTTTTACGATCACCGTCCAGGACCTGACCAGTCTCCTCGTTCTGCCCACGCTTGGCGGGACGGATGCCGTCTGGTTGGTGCGCTGGGAAGTGCCAGATGCCAACGGCGCAGGCCATACCTATTTCACAGGCATGGAGTCGGACGCCGGCCAGACGCCGAACTTCTTCGATGGCGAGACGTCGTCCATCAACACCACACACGGAAAATTCCTGACCTACCCGCCCGCGCACAGCATCCAGGGCAGCTTCACGTTGTCCAGTCCTGGCACCATCACGCTCACTGTTCCGGTTGCGGACGTGGGCGGCAACCCCAAAGCCACGCTGTTCTCGATCACCGGCCTGAGTGTGACCCAGTCGACGTCATCGTCAACCGGCGACACGATATTCAACCCGATCGACGCCACGGGACCGTTTGACTTCAAGCCGTGACGGCCAAGCTGGGAAGGGGACTCGCCGCAGAAGGTAGGAAAGACAAGCCACGGATGGGCACGGATTGGCAAGAATGCCCACAGAAATGCTACGCCTGAGGAACAGGACGTACGAAACGTGACAAGACGGTGCGGTTTGCCAAAGCGAGGGACAGGCCAAAGATGTGCGGGGAGGAGAGAGGAGCGGCAAATTTACGCCGTTTTCTGGTCTACCTTCTGTAGGAACACCGCTGCCTTCTTCTTTTGTTCTTCGTCTAATTCTCGGTTTAGCTCGTCGACAATCGCTATCAGCTTAGCCGGGTCCCTTTCGGCAACGGCTTCTCGGCAGAGATTGCGCCAGTCTTTCCGGGCATCTTGGATCATAGATGCCTCCCAAAGCGAGATTTGCAGAATGTTATAGCATGAATGTTAAGCAAAAAACTGTCCGATATCGGACATTGCGGAAAGGCCATATTTCCCAGACAGTTATCTGTCAAAAAAGATTGCGCTTGGCAATATTTATGTCAGGCTGTGGAAATTCAAACTGCCAAAAGCCCGCCCTTTTTAACTGTTGAGCTCTCAATTTTGCAATTGGCTGTGACCGCTATCTCACGAACCTCAGGACAGCAAGGATGGTCATCGCTGTCTCTGGCAGGTTGAAGTCCAAAACGCAACCGGTTACATTTGACGCGCTTGGAGAAAGGAGAAGGAATATTTCTGGAACTCCAAAACTGCGAGCCGAGATTCGGAAGCATTACGAACGCGGCTTTGAGCAATATCGGCTGCTGGTTTCAACCAACCAGCTTGAATATTATCGGATGAAGGAACTCATTTCCCGCCATCTCACGAAGAATCGTGCCGTCGTGCTGGATATTGGTGGAGGCCCGGGGGCATACGCGTGTTGGTTGGCCCGACGGGGGCACATTGTTCATCTAGTTGATCCTATTCCTCTGCACCTTGAGCAGGCACAAAGAGCTTCGCAAGCTCAGCCCCGTTCTCCGCTTGCCAGCGCTTCCCGCGGCGAGGCTCGTCATCTGGAATTTGAGGACCGATCCGCGGATGCACTTCTCCTCATGGGTCCCCTTTATCATTTGGTCGATCGGCGGCATCGGCAACAATGCCTGTCTGAGGCATCGCGGACCCTCAAGCGGGGTGGGTTGCTTTTCGCATCGGCCATGTCGAGATTCTATCCGAGTCTTCTCGGATTTTTTCGCAATGGCATTAGAGACAAAGAGTTCTTCGAGATCATTCAGCGTAACTTGCGGGATGGGCAACATAGGAATACGACCCGTCACGGCCAATACTTCACGACGGCATTTCTCCATCACCCGGAAGAGTTGAAAAATGAAATTCAAGCGGTGGGATTCAAGCTAGAGGCGCTTTACGCTGTGGAGGGGCCGGGCTGGCTTGCGCCAAATTTCGAGAAACTCTGGGCGAAGCGGGTTCTCCGGGAGCGTCTGCTCACGCTGCTGAGGGCCATCGAAAGCGAGCCGACGCTTCTCGGGCACAGCGTTCACTTTCTGGTAGTGGCGCGCAAGAGAACCTGAAGAAACGCTTCTGTTCGGTTTTTTGGAAATTCTATGCCGCGCCTCTCCTGGGCGTCACCTTTCTGATTCGCTCAATGCCACCGACTTCACCTCTTTCGCTTGCGTCTTTCAAGGCTGAAGCGAGGTTACTGCCGTGAGGAGTGCCCAGCCCGGTGCAGCAATTCCAACCTGCGTGCGCCTTATACGCGCCGTTGTTACCCTGCGTGATTTCGCGGAGTGCCCCCGCCCTCAAGAGATGCCGTTGTTCGCCATAGAGAAATGGGTTCAGGAATCCGACGGAGTGACCCAACATATGATTGATTCGCGCGATCAAACCTGCCCACAGCGGCGCCACCGCGCTGGTGCCTCCTTGCACGACATGTTTCTCATTTACGAATAGGGAATAGTCATTCGCATTCGCGGCCACATCCGGGAGACCCCTCCCGCGCGGTAGCTCTCGGTTCGGAGAAGGAGGCACGGTGACGGTCTTCTGCCACGTGGGTCTCGCGAAAACCCTGCTAACGCCTCCGCCAGTCGCGCACTTCGAGCTCTCGTCCCAAACGGTTTCCTTTTCGATTCTTTCGC
Organism: Acidobacteriota bacterium; assembly: GCA_003225595.1. Lineage (GTDB taxonomy): Bacteria > Acidobacteriota > Terriglobia > Terriglobales > Acidobacteriaceae > Gp1-AA124. Next base: position 5,981 of record QIAR01000013.1, read on the forward strand.
CAGCCGTTTTCAGCTGGGTTCCACCGCAGGCCAGAGCGTAAGGGCTTGAGGCCGGGAAAAAGACATGAGGCTCGCCACCGGGCACACCACCGGAGGACCCGAGATCGCCTGCTGCACAGCACACGGTTATGCCGAGCAGGGTCGCTTCCTGGAGAACATCATTGAGCAGCTGCATGGTTCGTTTCGGCCAGTAGTGCTCGACTTCTCCAAAGCTGATTGAAATGACGGAAGGCGCATGCTGTCGATCGTGAACGGCCTTCGTCGTCGCGTCATAGAAACCCCGTTCAGTCATCGGAGCGAAATAAATCACAAGCTTCGCACCCGGAGCAAATCCAGCGGCCAGCTCGATATCTCCCTGGACCTCAAGGTTAAAATCCTTGGAGCCATGCTTGGGATCATTGACGGCCCCGTCCACGGAAACCACAGAGATTTCCGGAACAGGGAGTTTCAGCGTTTCAAAATACGAAGCTAAATCTTTCTGTTTGTATCCGCCGCCAAGCTCGATCAGTGCAATGCACTGTCCTTGACCATCGAATTCTTTTGGGAAGTTATACAACTGAGAGAGTTGAACAGGATTGTAGGACACACGCTTAGAGGACTTTAGTGCATGTCGGATCCGGCTTGGAATAGGTGGAGGCCGTCGCACTATCGGAATCTCATTGAGTCCGAGGACGGCATCGACGAGGCCAGCGAGGTTTTCGGGGACTTGCACCGGTCCATGATGGCCGTAGTAGGTGCCTATCCGAGAGGTTAGCTTTATCCGCTGCACGCCAAAAGCGGCACTCAAATTGGCGCTGGTTCCTTCCAGCACCACCGTCCTCTGGCCCGGTTCGGGGCTAATCATTGCGAGGTGATGCGCCTCGGCAAAAGACTCCACTTCTTCCAAAGCTCGCGGGTCGGCTCCATACTCCTTTTCTAACTCTTCCCGAGTTAGCCGCGCATATTTGCCTTTCAGCAAAGCTTCATGTTTTTCGTGAATGAAGTTCTTGCGCTCGGAACGTGGCTGCAAAAGCAGCGTCACCTTGAGGATTTGATCGGCGGGCGCTTTACGTATGGAACGTGCTCCGTGCGGATGCACGGGATCGCTTTCCGCAAGAGGGACGTGGGTTGTGGATGTCACGGGAAACCTCCACGCTGTCAAGGATTCGCCTACGCTACGGCAGGGGCGGGGCCGATGTCAACAAGAACACATTCCAGCTCAGCGTCATGAAGGGCCTGCGCGGTGGAGCGTTACAGGCGTTTAGCCTGGCTTCCATCTGACGAAAGACATTGACTACAAAGGCACGGGTAACTAGAATCCGTTTCGACTTTTGGTCCGGTTTGTTGCTCGCGTTGGACTACCAAGAATCTCATCAATAGTGGGAGGATGCTATGGCCGCAGGAAAGACGTCCGCAAAGAAATCCGGGAAAAAGTTTGACCCTGCAAAATTGAAGCAGGCGATGAAAGTGGTGGATCGCCTGACTAAAAATCAGAAGAAACTTCAACTCGATATACAGAAGCATAAGAGTCACATAACGGCGATGTTTCACCATACCTAACAGACTGGGGAAAATTCTAAGGAGCAGATTTCCTTCGACTGCGCTCAGGACAAGGCCTCGCGGGCTGAAGCCGGGGCAGCGCAGGAGGATCTTGAGTGAGGTTTCGACGCGCGAAAGCCATCCTAGCTTACTGGCGGGAGCGAAGGCTGTGTTTTGATAACTATCTAACGCGGATTTCTGTTGCCGCCGACCAAACCACTCTGCAAATCCTTAGCTTTTTTGACCGCTGGCGTCGGCCTGATGAACTCTGCGCGCTCTTCCCAGGGTACACACCTGCCAGTGTCCGGCACGCGGTTCAACAACTCGCTGCCCACACGCTCCTGGTCGGCGAAGGCACACCACAGGCAAAGCAGGACGCTCACGTCGCCAAGGTATGGTCGCGATGGCTGCCGGAAGGAAGCTTTCACTTCGCAACCAAGGACGCTCAATACATCAACCCTGAGTGGGGACTGGACTACCTGAAAAGCATTCTTCCGAAGACCCCCCAGCCCGCGTTTTTCAAGACCTACCGTAATGTTGCGCACGTGGACCTGCCGCCATGCGAGCTGCCCGATTCTGAGTTTCTCCGCGTTCTGATAACGCGAAGAACCCAGCGCGAGTTCTCTTCAAAAAGGCTTCCGTTGGCGGTTCTGTCTCAACTGCTCGCGCTCACGTGGGGCGTTACCGGCTACCGTGCCACACCACTTTTTGGCAACCTGCCACTAAAGACAAGTCCGTCTGGAGGCGCGCGGCACCCGGGAGAGGTTTACTTGGTGGCCTTGCGCGTGGAAGGATTGGTCCCGGGTTTGTACCACTATCATCCCGTGCACCATCGGCTGGAAACAATCCGCAAAGGCGCAATGCAGAGCAGAGCGTTTCGCTATTGCGCCGGCCAGAAGCACGCGAAAAATGCGGCCGCTCTCTTCCTCATGACGGCTGTTTTCGAGCGTTCGATGTGGAAGTACCACATGGGACGTGCCTATCGGGTGGTCACGCTCGATGCCGGCCATCTTTGCCAAACCCTTTGCCTGGTGGCGACCTGGCTGGGTCTGGCCCCGTTCTGTACAGCGGCGCTAAAGGATACTCTGATCGAGCAGGATTTGGGGATAGACGGGATTCGCGAGTCCGTGCTCTACGTGGCAGGTGTCGGGTTACCGCTGGCGAGCGAGCGAATGTGAGCCGCGTTGTGCAAGCGCTGCTCCGCATCCTTCCGCATTTCAAGATTGGCATCCGCTTCCGACCAAGCTTTCAGAAAAGTCTCAAGCTGGGTCTTCGCCAAGTCAGTTTGCCCAGTTTTCTGGTACAGGGTTCCCAGATGATAATGGAGTTCAACAACGCGATGAAAGGTGGGTCCGTCTTCACTATCTGCTAGCTCCGGTGCGCGCGCCAGCAGCCGCTCATAGGCTCGGATCGCCTCATCATTGCGAGCGGCGGCCTCATAGCACCGGCCGAGAGTTTCTAGCGCACTGGTCGTGTCCGAAAACTGGTCGGCTTTTTCGGCGGCTTCCACTGCCACCACCAGCTTGCCTTCTGCGAGGGACACTTCGGCCTGCAACGCATTCTGTAATGACCGAAGCCTGGGATAGGGCTTCTTTACACTTAGCTCTGTCATCAATCGCAGCATCTTCTGGGCTTCACCAAGCTGACGGGCGCGCGCATACGTCCGCCCCAGCAGCAGCATTAGCGTCGGGTCGGCGGTCGCTGGTTGAATTTGAGACAGCACTTGAACTGCTTGCCCGGGCGAACCAGTGGAGAAGAGAAGCTCAGCGAGAACAATCTTCTCTCTTGCGGCCGCAAGCTTGTCTCCTTGTTTGTCAGCTGCGACCGCTCCTGCTTCCAGATGTGGACGTGCTTCGCGGTATCGGCCAGTGGCGAGGGCAAGATCTGCCAGCGCTGACTGCCCCACGACTTCTCCATCGCCACCGGACCGTATCATTCCCTCGAACATG